>NZ_AUMC01000008.1 GCF_000443995.1 Bacteriovorax sp. BAL6_X | reverse complement strand
AGTTCGGTCTCTATCCTCCGTGGGCGTAAGAAATTTGAGTGAATCTGACCTTAGTACGAGAGGACCGGGTTGGACGAACCTATGGTGTATCGGTTGTGACGCCAGTTGCATTGCCGAGTAGCTAAGTTCGGAAGGGATAACCGCTGAAAGCATCTAAGTGGGAAGCCCATCATGAGATAAGATTTCTATAAGACAGCTTGTAGACTACGAGCTTGATAGGTCGCATGTGTAAGCGCAGTAATGTGTTGAGCTGAGCGATACTAATTAGTCTTTTTGCTTTATTTAACTTTTACTTTTAAGTTCACTTCTATTTGATATTGTTTTTTAAGTGTGAAAATATCGCTTAATAGACTTGCAAAGGTCGAAAAAAAGAATTAAATATACCAAGAATTAAATTTTTGGTGTGTCGATAGCGGCGGGGAAACACCTGATACCATCCCGAACTCAGCAGTTAAGCCCGCTTGCGCCGAAGGTAGTGCCAGGGTAACTTGGTGTGAGACTAGGAAGACGCACCTTCTATATAAAAAGCCAGGTCAATGATCTGGCTTTTTTTTTGCCTTTTTTTAAGATTAAATTAAATATGACATTGTCGATCCTTACCTTAAGGATTACTCGTTTCTTTTTATTTTGTATGAACTACAGGATAGAAGAAACTTTATCGAATACTTCTTCGACACTTATTAGATCCATCATATCATCTTCTTTTACACGAAAGCGCCATGGAACTTCAGCTGGAGACTTATGGAAGTACTTTTTTAAGGCTCTAGGGTAGGCATTAATACAATTGTCTATTTGTCCGAATGGTCCAGTGTACTCTGGAGGAACTGCCGTATATAAACCTATTACTGGCCTATTTAAAGCTGCTGCCATATGGGCCGGGCCTGAGTCTGGTGCGATAACCATTTTTGATTTTAGAAATACATTCTTCAGCTCATTTAATGTTGTTCTTCCGCATAGATTTATTATATTTGCTTTTGATTCTTTTTCGATGGTGTCACAAATATCCTTGTCGCTTGGTACACCTGTAAGAACGATTGAAAGTTTTAAGTTGTCCTCAATGTGATTTATTAATTCAATATAACTTTTTGTAGGCCATGTTCTCTGAAGTGACGATGCCTTTGGGTGGATAACAATAAAGTTGTCTGAAGGAAGCTGTGAAATTTCTTCTTTTTTATAAGGAAGGTTAAACTCAATTTCCTTCGATTCGATACCTAAATAATCACTGAAGCCAAGAAAAGCATTAACAGAATGCTCTTTTTTGAATGGGATTGATTCAGATGTGAATACTTTTTGGAGATCGCGTCCTCTTTTTGAGTCAAAACCAATTTTTCTCTTTGCCTTGATAAAAGGATAGATAAAGTTAATTCTTAAGTTTGCTTGAGTACAAAGAAGTACATCAAAGTTGTAAGGAGCAAAGACTCTTTTTAATTTAAAATAATCCTTTAACTTCTTCGGTTTATCTATTTTTATAAGCTCAATATCTTCAATACCTTCTATTAGAGGGGCAAATGTATTACTTGTAATATAATAGATCTTAGCATTTGGGTAAGCCTTACGAATGCGATTAAGCATTGGCAGGGTCCAAATAATGTCTCCGAGGGCCGAAGTTCGCATGATGGCAATTGAGTTAATTTGATCAGATTTCATTTGGCTATTATAGTGATATTTTTGTGAAAAAGAAAGGCCCACTTTGTGTGGGCCTTAAAGTATTTGGCTAATTTAAAAAATTAGAACTTTAATTGAACACCAGCTGCTGCCATTGATGCATCATTTTGAGTTGCACCAGCATCAACTTCATATGTTAGGTAAGTGATATTGAAGTCAATATTCTTATTAAACATATATCTATAGTGAGCTGCAATTTGAGTGTAGTCATTATTAAGGTCTTTCTCGTCACGATTTTGATAAGTAACAGAGAAAACATTCTTGTTTAGCATATAAGTGATACCTGCAAGGATACGATTGATTTCGTTATCAGCTGCAGTTGTATCATTATTTTCAATACTATAACCAAGGTTGATCTTGAAGCTTCCCATTCCTAGGTTAACACCAGCTAAAGTATAGTTGCTATCTTCAGTTGCTCCACTTGCCCATTGGTCATAGCCAGCGTAAACGTCTAGGTCTACCTTTTCCATTTTTCTTTGGTATCTAACTAGACCTGAGTAGTGAGTATCACCGTAGTTCGCTGCTGGATCGTTATCATTTCCGTTTCCACGATCTGTTGAAAGAGCAATTGTTAGTCCACCCATGCTTGGTGTTTCATATGAGAACATGTCTGTTCTTGCACGGTATCTAAAGCCAAGTCCACCTGAAGCTGCACCGTCAATTCTTGCACTTGTGTCAGAACCTGCCATTGAAGCTACTGTTGAGCTTAGTGGATCAGACTTAAGCATGACATAATCAAGTGGAGTATATGTTTGACCCATTTTGAATGTACCAAATGATGTCTTTGCTCCAATTGCTGCTTGTCTCATTCTGATTCTGTAGTCGTTACCAGCATTCCCTTTAGTTGAGTTAAGTCCCATCTCTAGTACGTAAGTACCTTCAATCCCTTCAACACCCCATTTTCCTTTAGCTCCAAGTCTAGACTCTGAAGAATCTACGTCAACAAAGCCTGAAAAAGAAGTTCTGTTTGAGTCTTCGTTGTCAGTGTAAAGTGCAACTCTGTTTAATTTTCCATAAATTGTTGGCGCATCAATTGTTGCTGTCGCCGCGATTGTTGGAATTGCAACTAGAGAAGCTGCAACTGTCATTAGTTTTCTCATAATTCTCTCCATGAATAAATAATCTAATATAAATATTAAAGCGATAGCTAATAAATATGGCAAGTTAAATACCCGAAAAAATATAATGATGATTTAATGAAGAGGGCATGGTATAAGGCATCATGAAGAAAAATTTAGAAAATATGGTTTTACTTGGTACAGCAACTAGACCCCACGGAATTAAGGGAGCGTTTGTATTTAACCTTGAAAATAAGGTTAATAGTGTTCTTGGAAATGGCTCGAAGTTTATGGCCATACCGCTAAGTGGAAGTAAAATTAGTAAAGATGGTGAAGAAAAAGAAATTAAAACAATTTCTTTTGGTAATAAAGTCATCGCATATCTAAGTGGTGTTGATAATCGCAATATTACTGAAGAAATGCTTCCTTTTGAAATCTATGTTAGTCGTGATATTTTTCCAGATATTGAAGAAGAAGACGAATTTTATATGTCGGATATTGTGGGTTTAGATGTCTATGACCTAGAGAAGGAAGATGTTGTGGGCAAGGTTGTGAAGTATTTTGATAATGGGGCCCATATTGTTCTCGTTACGAAAGTAAATGGAAAGCATGTGGATATCCCATTTGTTGATCATTTTGTTAAGTTAGTTAATTTAGAAGAGAATCGTGTGGAGTGCTATATTCCACATCTTATGTAATGAAAAAAGTTTGGGTTTTAACATTATTTCCAGAGTTCTTTGCCGCCTTCAAAGATAGTGGTGTAATTGGTAAGTTTCTGGGGAATGAAGTTGAGTTTAATACGCTTTACCTGGGTGATTTTTCACCAAAAAGTTTTAAAGGCGTTGATGGTGCACCATATGGTGGAGGGCCAGGTATGGTTATTCGCGCTGATGTGCTAGAGCGTGGAATTGGCCATATTCTTAAAACTCAATCGCTTGATAAGTCTCAATTGGAGATTATATATACTTCTCCTCGTGGGGCCGTTTTTAATAATGAAGAAGCAAAAGAATTGGCCAAAGACTTTCAACAGAATAACAAGCAATATGTTTTTATCTGTGGCCGCTATGAAGGAATTGATGAGCGCTTCATATCTCAGTATGTAACAAAAGTGATCTCGCTAGGGGATTATGTTCTATCTGGTGGAGAGTTGGCCGTCATGACTATTATTGATGCCATGATGAGATTTTTACCAAAAGCACTTGGAAATGAAGATAGTGCAATTCTTGATTCTTTTGAGGATGGACTAATTGAAGGACCGGTTTATACCAGACCTGCCGAATTTAATAATATGAAGGTTCCTGATGTATTGTTAGAGGGAAATCATAAATTGATTGATGAATTTAATCACAGTAAAAAACTAGAATACACAAAGAAGTATAGGCCAGATTTATATAAAGCCTATATGAGAAATAAAGATTAAGGATATACTTAAAAATGAAAGATAATATTTATCTAGGATTAGTACACCACCCAATTAAAAATAAAAGAGATGATATTGTTACGACTTCTGTAACTAATCTTGATATTCACGATATTGCTAGAAGCTGTCGTACATTTGGAATTAAGAACTATTTTATTGTGACGCCACTTGAGGCCCAACATAAATTAGTTAACAGAATCCTCGGGCACTGGGAAGAGGATGATGCTGGTGTTTATAATCCTGATCGTCAGGATGCACTTGCAATTGCGCGTCTAGTAAATTCAGTTGAAGAAGGAATTAATAAAATCAAGGAGATAGAAGGCGTTGAGCCTTTAGTTTGTGTTACGGGAGCGAATTTTGACTCAAATAACGGTGTAGAAACCGACCTGATCAATAATGCGCGCCTTGACAAAAAGCCTATCTTCCTGTTATTTGGTACAGGATGGGGTCTTCACGCACAAGTACTCGAACGGGCACATTTCGCGCTTGAACCAATTTTTGGTGGAAGCGCAGATGGATATAATCATTTGTCTGTTCGCTCGGCAGTTGCCATCTATTTAGATCGACTGAATAGTGCCTCTAAGACTTTGAAATAGAATTTACTTAAGAACAACACTGTGTTGGTCCTCTGAGAAGTTCAAAACGTTATTGTAGGAGTTCGTAATGAATTTAGTAGACGTTGTAAATGAAAATTACAAGAACGCAAATGTAGAGTCTTTCCCAACTTTTAAAACTGGGGATACTGTTGCTGTTCACGCAAGAATCACTGAAGGTCAAAAATCTCGTATTCAGATTTTCCAAGGTGTAGTTATTGCAATGAAAGAAGCTGGAAAACTTACTGGTCACTTCAGAGTTAGAAAAGTTTCTTCTGGAATTGGTGTTGAAAGGGTATTCCCATTCCATTCACCAAACGTAGAAAAGATTGAGATCGTTCAAAGAGGTAAATCTAGAAGATCTAAGCTTTACTACCTAAGAGATCGTTCAGGTAAATCTGCACGTATCGCAATTGACTACGATAGAAAGTAATTTAAAAAACTATTTAAGTCATAAAGAGGCCCGCTTTATAGTGGGCCTTCTTTTTTAAGCTATGTTTGAAAACCAATTTATTACAAATCATAAATTTATCTTAGCAACTGATGAAGTTGGCAGAGGCCCTCTTGCAGGACCTGTTGTTACATGTGCAGTTAAGGTATCGATAGCTAACTTAGATATTCTAATTGAAACACTTAAGTCAGTAGGAGTTACTGACTCTAAGAAGTTAACACTGAAGAAGATGGAGAGCATCCTTGATCAATTAGGTGTTCAAAAATTTTTGAAAAAAAATGAACATGAATTATTCGAGTATAGTGTTGAGAAGGTTACTCCTAAGAAAATTGATGAGCTTAATATTTTTCAAGCAAGCTTACTAGGGATGAAAAAAAGCTGCCACAGTCTTCTTTGTGATTCAAAATCTGTAGTTCTAGTAGATGGGAAGTTTCCATTTTCATCTAAGAGAATTAAAGAAATTCACCCAATCATTAAAGGTGACTCAAAGTCGTCACTAATAGGTTTGGCGTCAATCATTGCGAAAGTATGTCGTGATCACATTATGATTAAAGAAGCTAAGAAATATCCTCATTACGGATTTGAAAAAAATGCTGGATATCCTACCGCCGTCCATCGCAATGCCATTCAAGAATATGGTATTACCCCGATTCATCGTAAATCATTTAAAGGGGTAAAAGAATTTGTCACGCAAGAAAATCGTTAAAGGTATCTCATTAGAGATTGAAAAATCTCGCATTGTTCACGGCGAATCTGTTCCTCTTTTGATTTGTCCTACGATGCTGCGCCGTCTGGGATGTGGCCAAGTAGATATTGCTGGGATCTATAAGTATAATGGAGAGTTTATAATTAGGCTTTTTGAAGTAAAGTCCAGTGGCTTCATGACTAACACTCAGAAGCAAAGATTGTTAAATAGCGCTCATTTTATCTCTTCATACTTTGAAATATCGTGCACAGTGTCGCTAGTTTGAACAACATTTACCTTGCATCGAACGAGGCCTTCTTTTACAATTTTCATATGGTTAAAAAATTATTCTTAATTACTCTTTTTATTTCAACAACTTTTACTAGCTTTCAAGCTAAAGCAGACATGGATCCTCGTGTGAAAATTGTCGCATTAAATGCAGGATATGGAACTGTTGGTGGGGCGCTTCTTGGAACTGCTGCAATGGCATTCGGTTCTTCTGGCCGCTCTGTTGCGATTGGTGCATCTCTTGGACTTTATGCTGGCTTAATCTTTGGTGGTTATATTGTTGGTAGTCACGAGTATAGAAAGAATAATCGTATGCAACCAAGTCAGGAAAATTATTATTACCCTGATACCAATGATAGTCCTTATCAGGATTCGCGCTTTCAAGGCGGTGGGTATAATTATCAAGGATCAGTTAATCAGGACGGCTTCTCTTTAGAAGGCCCGGCCGAAATTGGTTTTAAACAAGAACGCCCAGGCCAAGATTTTTATGTGAATCTTTTAAATTATCAGTTCTGAAAAGTACGCTTCTTCTGACCGTAGAATTGTGAAAGTTCTGTATCGTCAGTTTCGAATTCGTTAATTAGGATTTCCATTGCGTCGAAATTGTAGATTTTAAAAACTTTTAAAAACTCAGGAGCAACATTAGAAAGCCTAACTTGATCACGTCTTTTGTTTAAGGCTTTAATTGTATCAACAAATACACCTATTCCAGATGAGCCAACAAAGTTAAGGGCCGTTAGGTCAAGAGTGATTAGTGAAGTAGGATGAGTGTTAGTGATAGTTGCTAACTCCTGCTTAAGAGGAATGATATTTTCATAATCCATTCCACCTTCGATATGAACAGTGATATTTCCTGTTGAATCAGTACGTACTCTTGCTTGCATTGTCATTTAAACTCCTTCTTCTACAAAATAACAGCATCTGATATTAATTATAACGCATGGCGCACTAGGATTTTAGATGGAAGTTATTTCTTATGTAAGTTATAAATAAAGAGAATCATTAACAATTAGGATTAAACTTGAGACTAACACTCGTAACAACACCAATAGGAAACCTTGGAGATATAACTGAGAATATGCGTCAAGTATTTGCAAGTTGTGATCTTGTTCTTGCTGAAGATACTCGTGTTTTTCGATCTCTTTTATCAAAACTAGAAATAGAGCGCTCGAATTTGAAAGTTGTTTCATTCAACGATCACTCTCAAGACAGCCTGCCTTATTTTCTAGAACTAATTAAGGCAGCACAAATGCCAATCCTTGTTTCAGATGCTGGGAGTCCGATTATCTCTGATCCTGGACATATTTTAGTGAAAGAGCTTCTTAAAGAAGGCGGCGAAGTTACTTCTGTCGCAGGACCAAGTGCAGTTACTGTAGCTCTTGAATTAAGTGGAATGGCACCAAATCCATTCTGCTTCTATGGGTTCTTACCTCGAAAAAAAGGCGAAATCTCAACAAAATTTCGCCAAGCTTATCAAGCAAATGTAACATCTCTCTTCTTTGAATCTCCTCATCGTGTTCATGGAACACTTAAGCAGTTATCGCAAGAGTTTCCTGAGGCACAAGTAAGTGTTTGCCGAGAGCTGACAAAGAAGTTTGAGGAGTGCGTTCGCTTTTATGCCAAGGACTTTAAAGAAGAGATGATTAATACTAAAGGAGAATTTGTTCTTGTAATCTCATGGCCTAAGTTAGAAGGGGCAAGTAATACTACAAATGAGGAGATTGAGAAGCTAGCGCAGAACTACCTTGGGAAACAGACACCAAAAAATCTCGCAAAACTACTAGCAAAAATTACTAATCGAAAGACACAAGATATTTATCAAGGGCTTACTTCTAAATAATCCTTTTTTTCCAGTGTCTTATTGCTAGTAAAAATTTCTAATCCAAGTTAAAATTAAATAAATTGGAGTTAGAATGATCGTTAAAGTCATTGGAGGCCACGGTGGAGTCTCTCCACAGTGTCGAGCAACATCGTACTTAGTGGATGATAAATTATTAATTGATGCAGGATCTGTAGCAACAGGTATAAGTGTAAAAGAACAAACAGAGATAGATAATATTCTTATTTCACATTCTCATCTCGATCATATTTCTGATTTGGCCTTTCTGGCCGATAATTGCTTTGGTTTAAAAGGTTATCCGTTCTATATTTGGACTTCCAATGAAGTACAATCAAGTATTCAAAAACATTTACTCAATGATGAGATTTGGCCCGACTTTACAAAACTTCCAACCAAAAGTGATCCTACCTTAAAGTTTTCTAATATTGAAAGTGGAGAAACAAAAAAGATTGGTGAGTATACTGTTCATGCAATCAAAGTTAATCACTTTGCTGGCTCTCTCGGCTTTATTATTGAAAAGGATGATAGTGCAATCATCTTTACACAAGACACGGGCCCAACGGATGCTATCTGGGAAAAGGCCAAATCTATTAATAATATCAAAGCTATCTTTTCAGAAGTGAGCTTTCCTAATTCACTCCTTCAATTAGCGATAGACAGTCGTCATCATACGGCCGAGACGATGGGCCTTGAAGTTAAAAAGATGCCTAAGGATATTCCTATATTCTTGGGGCATCTAAAGCCAAATTTCTTAGATCAGCTAACGAAAGAAATTGCTGCTATTAATAAAGATGGCCGCATTAATATTCTTAATTCGGAAAATAAGTCCTATAAGTTTTAAGAGATTTTTATAGTCAAAAATTTATTTTCGTGAGATATCTCTTGCCGTGAATAATATAGATACTTTCCATTGTCAAAAACTTGAAAGCACGTTTCTTACACGTCTAACTCAACTATGTGGTAAGGAGAGTTTTAGACCAAAACTTGATCACATCAGAGATTATCTTGTCCATGATAGACGTGTCATTGAGTCGCGATCTAAGGTTATTATAGTCGGTGGAACAAATGGAAAGGGTGAGACTTGCCATAGTTTAAGCTATCTATATAAGAGAGCAGGTTTCACAAGCTGCTTGTGGACTTCTCCTCATGTTCTTTCAATTACTGAACGATTTAAAATAAATGAAAAGAATATTTCTATTGAGGAGTTAACTGAGTTACTTAATGAGCATGAAGAAGTTATCAAAGATCTTAAACTCTCTTTTTATGAAGCCTTATTTGTGCTTTTCATAAAATTTTCTCTTAAGCATGAAACTGATTTCGTCATTCTCGAAGTTGGCCTCGGTGGACGTTTCGATGCAACAAATATTTTTACAAGGCCAGTTGCTGCAATAACTTCTATTGGCCTAGATCATACAGAAATCTTGGGGAGTACTTTAAAAGAAATTTTATTTGAGAAATACGGTATAACACGTATGGGTGGAAAGCTACTTGAAAATGTAGAGCAAACTTTTCTAAAAGATATTCTATCTCAATGGTGTGGTCGTGATGATATTGCTTTAACTTCTGTCACACAACAAAAACAGTTAGCTTACTTTGAGAAGAATAGACAAATGGCAATTGCTCTCTATCAGGAGTCGACTGGGAGAAAACTCGATGAAGAAGGTATTTCTAAAATAGAGTGGCCTGTAACACCTGGACGTTGGGATCGTTTGAGTATTGAAGGTAGAGATTTTGTTTTTGTTGGAGCTCACAATCAACTTGGCCATAAGGAATTATTAAAAAGTATTTCAGATTGCCAAGGACAAGAGCTATATGATGTTCTGATAAGTTTTTCTTCTGGAAGAGAGGCACAGATCAAATCCACTCTAAAGCTATACGAAACATATCCTTGTGTTATTAAGTCCATTAATGTTTTAAGTTATGAGCACGAAAGGGCGCTTAGTAAAGAAACACTTCAACAAAACTTAAAGACGGGCACAAAAGTGTATGAATTGCACAATTTTCTCGATACAATATTAAGTACTAATGAGGAAATTGACGCAAAAAAACAATCAAATATCGAATCTCTTAGATCTGGTTCCAACAAAATACTTGTTGTGGGCTCTTATTACTTTATCGCTTGTATGCAAAAGTATCTTCGTTCTAAGTTTTCAAAATAATATCTACGCAGACACTCCAAAGGTTTTGGCCTTTGGTGAAAATGATGAAGTCCAAATTCTTTCTGATAAAGCTTATCGTAAAAGTAGTGATAACTCTTATGAGGCACATGGTAATGTTATTATCAAACTTGGAACTGATACGATCTACGGTGAAAAGGCCAGTATCTCTCTAGCGACAAAAATTGGTAAAATTTGGGGGAATGTACGTTATGCTGGGCCAAAGTTTAATCTCTATGGAACAGAAATTTCATACTCTCTACAAAAGGCAGAGTTTTCTGTTAAAAATGCAAAGCTAGTTGATGAAAACTTTGTTTTAAGAGGGAAGGAAATCGTTCGCCATGATAGTGGTGTCTTTAAAGCGATTGAAGCTGAGTTTACAACTTGTAAGGATTGTCCTGAGTCTTGGAGTATTCAAGGTCAAGAAGTGACAGTTGTTCCAGATGACTATATTAGTTTAAAGCATGCTTTTGTAAAAATTAATGGTGTTATTATAGTTTATATTCCATATGTTTCGCTGCCGATCAGAAAGGTAAGAGAGTCAGGACTTCTATTTCCAACAATTGGGCTTGATTTTGATGAAGGTTTTTACTTTAAACAACCAATTTTTTGGGCCATCAATGATAATAGTGACGCTACATTTGCTCCTACTGTTTTTGGAAAACGTGGAAATGGACTAGCCGTTGAGTATAGAAATACGCTTGGTAAATATTCTAATATTGAGTTTGATGGAAAAACTGTAAATGATAAAATATGGCAACCAGGAAAGCTAGATCTTGAGCCTAGTGGAAAAGATGAAATCAGAGGAGCCTACAAGCTTAATTATTTCTATCATCCAAATAATAAATTATCGTTTTGGGCGAACTCTACATACCTAACAGATCTAGATATTCAAAGTGACTATGAAGAGTATTTTGAAAAAAATATCTATATGGGAAGTGAGAAGGGATCACGTCTTTCTACTGACTATATGGGAGACTCTGTTATTGCAAACTTATACTCAAGTTTTATGAGTAATAGTATCTTTAGTGACCCCGAAGGTTTTGATACTGACTATGTTCAAAATACTGCAAGATTTGGTGTCGGTCATAGGCCATTTAATATTTTCAATTCGAAAGGTATTCTATCTAAAATTAATTTTTATCAAAATTTAAAATTTGATTATTTCAAACAAGATGTTGTGAATGAAAACTTATATTATAGAAATATTCAGCGTTTCGATTATAATCCATCTCTAGAGTTTGTCTTAAGGCCTATCTCACATATTAATATAAAAATGGAATCGGGTCTTGATGCTCAATACTATGTTCTGCCAACTGAGAAATCAGAAAAACAGAATGGGTACAAGTATGGGAACTATGTTAATACATCAATGTGGGTGGATATTGAAAAGGTATATGGACGTGCCTATATCCAGGAAGAGATTGTTAAGCCTGTACTCATTGAAGATACAGAGAGAAATTTAATTTCTAAAATTCCTCGCTCAGAAAGTGAAGAGCTAGACGTTAGAAAGTTGTATCGCTCTTCTTATAAGCATAGTCTTAAATTTGGTCTTAATCACTTTTATTATAATGCACAAAAATATCGTGGAAATGAAAGACTAGGTGACCAGTTTGCTCTTCTTGAGGATAATGGACGTTTTGACGAAAGAGATATTATTAGAGGTCGAAATAATACTCTTCAAGATGTATCGACTCGAACTGACTTGCCGGAATCTAATACAATTGAATTAGTATTTAATAATAATATATTGAAAAAAACACCTAAACCTAATTATCAGATGTTTAAGAATTTCAATTATCAACTTGATAACTATGAATATTCAAAAATTGCGTACTTCAATATTTCACAAGGTCTAATTCTAGAAGATAATGAAGATTCTACGACAGATACAAGTGAGCGATTAACAAGGCTTGCAATCCTAAGTGGATTAAACCTTAATAACTTCTCGTTAAATCTTTCAGAGTATTACTTCCATACGGAGAGTAAACATATTACTTCATTAAGTATGAGACATGACCTAAGAAGATTTCAGTATGAGCTTGGATTTAATTACGACTCCTTCTCCGAAGATCGTCGCTACTTTACAATTGATGTAGACTTTGAATTGAATGATATCCTTTCATTTAGAACTGGTTATTATTATGATTTTGAACTTGAAAGAGTTTATGAGTCCTATCTTGGTACTCGATATAATCCTTTAAATAATTGTTGGGTATTTGATATTGAGTATAGACAAAAAGATGAGTTTGTTAACAATAAGCTAAATCTCGACCAATCGATTTCGCTAAAAATCCTTATTAACTACAATGCTAAGAATTTTGATTCGGTTTTTGGAGTAACTCTGTGAAGTTAGTCTTTGTCGACTTCGAAGATAGTTTTACAAATAATATACTTTCTTACTTTAATGAATTTGACTTTAAAATCGAAGTTGTTAACTTTCGAAAACTTTCTCATTCAAATATTGCTCATTATTTTAATAATAATCTTGTTGTACTTGGCCCAGGTCCTGGCCATCCAGATGAGTATTTGAACCTTTTTAAAGATGCAGGGATTGAATTAACTGATTTTAAAGCTGAGCTACAAAAAGCAAGACGTTTAATCGGTATATGTCTTGGACACCAAATGATTCTTTATTTGTTAGATGAATTAAAAGTTGTGAGAAGCTCTATACCGATGCATGGCCAAGCAGTTGAGATTGAGATAGGCGAGGGCCAAGCTTTATTTGATTGTTTCAGTGAAGCTGATAGAAAAGTTCTCAGAAGAGCTAAGCTTCAGCGATATAACTCTTTAACTTTGCAGATTAGTAGTGGAGATTATTACTCTGGTAAGTGGGAAAGTGAAACTCAGCTTGTTTTTGATAAACATAATGAATTATTAATGGCATATAGGCCAAATCGTTTTCTAACTATGCAGTTTCATCCTGAGTCTGTAGGTACTTCATGCAATAATATCCTCTTTCAAGCAATGAATAAGTTTTTCATGTAGAATTATCGAGATGAGAATTGTACTTGAAGGTATATACGATAAAAGAGGATTTAAATTTGCCAATGAGATGGCAAGAGGAACCTATTGTTTTGACTTTAGGCCAAGAAGTTTTAACTTCATCCAAGGTTATGTCGTAGAGGAGCTTTTGAGAGATTCTTTAATCAGACTCGAAGATATTATTGAACTTCATTTTGAAAACGACTCACCAGTCGTCATTGATTCGGTTATTGAACAGGTCACAAAAATACATCCAAATATTAGAATAAACTACGGTCAAAGTGGTCTGCATTCTAAAGATGAATTAGAGAGGGCCGGTAAGCCATTTTCAATAATTTATGATATTTCAGATTCCAATGTTTATGAAAAGATACAGTCTCACTTATGTCAAAGTGTTGTTTTTTCATATGAAGACATTCATCGTATGGCAGATCAAGGCCAACTTAATATCTTTATTGTGAATTTCTACACAAAAGTAATGGCCACTAAGAATAAGAATTTTGAATTAGGTGTTAAGTTAAACTGGGATTCTAATCTTTCAATCTCTATTATTGAGCAACTTGATCCTGACTACATAAAATATGAAATCTCATCTCAAGTTGAACGTTGCTATCGTAATATCGATATTCCTAAGTTATCAGAATACTTTGGCGCTACGATAAAGGCCCTTGCTATTTAATAGCTTTTGATGAATAAATAATCTATGAATATTTTACTCTCAAATGACGATGGATACTCTGCTGAAGGAATTCAGTGTCTTTACGAAAGCCTAAAAGATATTGCCAATGTTGCTATTGTTGCTCCAGATAAAGAGCGCTCAGCGACTTCTCAGGCACTTACTCTTCATGATCCGATTAGAGTAGAAAAAATAAATGACTATACATTTAGTTGTAATGGATATCCTGCTGATAGCGTATTGATTGGAATTAACTCGGTTTTAGACTTTAGACCAGACCTCGTAATTTCAGGAATCAATCATGGTGCTAACCTGGGACAAGATATCTATTATTCAGGAACTGTTGGTGCTGCTAGGCAGGCCGTATTTCAAGGAATTAGGGCCATCGCTGTTTCAACAGTAATGAGATCAAGTGATGAAGTTAGACACTTTAAAACGGCCGCTGAGGTCGTTAGAAAGTTAGTAAAAGATAAGTCTGAAACTCTTTTAGAAATGCCAGAGTGCTCGCTGTTAAATATTAACGTACCAAATGTGTCGGTTAACGAAGTTGGCGAAATCGTTTGGACAACACCTCAAATGAGAAGATACAGTGAAGAAGTGTATGAAAGGGTAGATCAAATGGGCCGCCAGTATTTTTGGATTGGTGGGTCGCCTTTAGAGATCGATCCTGACACCACTTCAGATCATCATGCGATTATGAACGGAAATATTTCGTTTTCTTTCCTAAACCTTTTGAATTTTTCGTCCGATGTATTCCATGAATGGGCGGCAAAAATTTCCAAGTGATTTTTAATAGTTGATTATTTTTGTCCTCATTTGCGATTTAAACGAATGAGGACAAATGAAGAAGTCATTGCTATTTCTTGCGACATTACTGACGATACTTAGTTGTACGACCCTTAAAAATGGCCGCTATATTAAGCTAACAGATAATTATAATGCTGAGAAACTGGCCGATATTTTTAATATTCCACAATGGCAAATTGAAGAATTTAATAAGGGTGCCGCTTTTAAGAAGGGTGACACAATATTTTTACCTTATAAGAATGGAATTCTTTATAATCGAGTTGAAGGTAGGTCAATTTCTTCAATTAACTATCAAAAACTTCGCAAGAGCTCTCGTTTTTTATGGCCGGTTCCTTCGTCTAACCGTGTAACCTCTGGCTATGGACATCGCTGGGGAAGACCTCATGAGGGAATTGATATTGCTGCTCGTAAGGGGACCTATATTGTTTCTGCTGATGCAGGAGTTGTTG
Source organism: Bacteriovorax sp. BAL6_X (assembly GCF_000443995.1). Classification (NCBI taxonomy): domain Bacteria; kingdom Pseudomonadati; phylum Bdellovibrionota; class Bacteriovoracia; order Bacteriovoracales; family Bacteriovoracaceae; genus Bacteriovorax; species Bacteriovorax sp. BAL6_X. The sequence continues at coordinate 262,836 of NZ_AUMC01000008.1, read as the reverse complement.
TTTTCAGTGGACGTAAGTCTGGTTACGGGAATATTACTGTTGTTTCACATGTTGGTGGCTTCTTTACGATCTATGCTCATAATCATAAAAATTACACAAGAAAAGGTCAAAAAGTTGCTCGTGGCCAAGTTATCGCAGCTGTAGGTAATACTGGAAAATCAACAGGTGACCACTTACACTTTGAAATTAGACATGACTCTAAGGCCTTTGATCCATTAGAGTTTTTTCACAAGCACTAGATCTAATAACTTAAAGTACATAAGTGCTGTGTTAACTGCGTCCTCGAGCGCAGTGTGAGCAACATCTCCCATATTTAAAAACTTCATTAATTTTGAACCGGACTCGCATTCTGCAGGGATTAGTTCCATATCAATTAATCCGTAAGCAATGCATGAGAGGTCAAGTTGGCGATGTTCGAAGTATTTTCTCATAAAATCCCAACCTAGGTCACGAGTCATGAATGGAAGATCTATAGCACTCATAGATTTACCAAATAATGTAATTTTCTTATTCCCAAAATACTCTCTAACTTCTTCAGACTCAAAGTAACTAATTAGTTCTTGCTTAAAGATCTCAATTGATAGGCCTTCGGCATGAGCTTTATCGATCAATTCTTTATTGTGATCAATAACCCATTGATTTAAATTAGGCTTGAGCTCTTCAAAGCTTGGGCATTTTATATAGAAATGTTTTTTTAGTTCTTTATTTATTGTTTTTGTTTTTGCACAAAAGGGAACCATTGCAAATTCGATGATTAAGTCTTTTTCTTCTAGTCCTGTTGCTTCAATATCGAATGATAAATAACGCATAGTTTTTCCCTTTTTGAGTTTATAAATATGAAATAGTAATCAATGAATTATACTTTTGAATTATATCTTTGACTAGTAGGCCACATGCTAATAAGTCATCATTAATAACACAAAGCTTACAGACTTTCTCTCCGTCACAACTTGAAGCAATTGGTATCTCTTTTCTTCTTAAGAACTCAAGAACTGTTAAGTTCATATCGAATTCACTAACCGATAATATCCAAGACTTTTGAGAGGCTCTACCATTTAGAGTTACTTGCACGTTAATTGGCCATTTCTAGGATCTTTATAAGTACTTAATCCATTGTTAAGCTCAAGTATCGTAAGATTTCCAAGTGCTGGAGTGTAGTATTGAGCAGTACCTTGTTCAGTTTTTGTCTCTCCATAGATTTCAGAAATCGTTCTTTTAGGGTTTTGAAGGACAAGTGACCTTTTTGTATTCATATACTGTTGAGCATATGAAACTTGAGGAAAGTTATTAATAAGGTCAGTTAATACTTGAGCATTATATGTTATGCCATTCATTAAAAGAAGGTACCTTCTTCCTTGATTCTGCTCACTTAAGCATAGTGCTGTGTAATTATCATTTTCAAAATTTGATAAAAGAACATCACCAATCGAATCTCCAACTTCAGGGAGAGAGCTTGTCACACCAATAATGTAATTATTATTATCTTTATAATGAGAAAACGTATTGTAGTATGACTTTTTAGGTCTTTTTAAAATCGCCATATTTGAGTCGTGTAATTTAGAGTCAAATGAACAGCTATAGTTACCTCTTCTAAACAGGTAGTTGGAATTGTAGCTACCGATACTATTATGATTTTTTGCATATGTTGTAAGTTTATTTAGTCTCTTTACGTAGCTTAGCCTTTCAAATAGTTCGTTCTCTCGTACTCCTTGGGCCCCACGGAAATATAATCTCTTCAGTGCTCTGTTTTTGAATAATTCTGCCTGATTATCTTTAATGTATTGCTCTAGTGATTTTGAAGCATAGACATATTCACTCACATTTCTCTCAATTAATGCAAGTCTTGACCTTATTGATAATGGCTTCTTGTAAAATTTTGCCATTCGAGAAACAGCATTCATAAAGGCAAAGTCATTTTGCTTCTGTGGAATACTATTGATAAAAAACTCTTTCCCTGCAACCTTAGCAATGAGTAGGGTATGAGAATTTAATGTCGTTGCATGTGGTGCGAAGTAAAGTTGAGATAGTGTAAAGTTTAATATCTGATTGCGATAACTAGAGTTACTAGATTTAGAGCTAATGAGTTTGACTACTTCTTGTTCATTTTTTTCATTATCTAATAGTATATTATTTTTCTTTTCAACAATTGGACAAGTGTGGTTGATACTTTGTGAAGTATTTAGTTTCTTTTCCACCTCTGAGCAACTAGTCAGTGCGGTCATTGCTATTAGTAGAAAAATGAAACTTTTAAGTTTATTCATTTTAAGCTTTGTAATTATCATTTTTATGAAACTCTTCATTCTCTTCGTAATAAATTTCAAGCTCTGAATCATTACCTCCAATATTATTTGAATTAAATGAATCATTAAGCTCTTGTATTACTTTCGTTACAGCTTTTTGTTTTCCAGAGATTTCGATTATGATCCAAAGACCTTTCTCATTAACTGCTGTGTGGGTAATATTATAGGCCATTTCTTTTGAGTTTAAGAATTGAGTTACCTGATCAAACGCTTTTTCTTGATATGGTGTCGTTCTGGCCGGTGGAGAAGGAATAAAATATGTAAAAGTTTGTTTATTATTAGGCTCTTTATTCCTGTTGAAAATACTCATCTATTCCCCGTAAGTTTTTATGATTACGTCTAATTATAAACGTCCTTATTGTTAAATGGAAATGTTTACCCATTTATTTTTTTTCTGCTTTTTTCATTATTGTGCGTTATAATTTAATTGATCGACAGGATGTCGTAGCAAGAGATAGGCATGAAGCCGAAAAAATGGAGGGCCAGTTGCAGGGCCCTCTTTTTTTTACTCAAAAATTTCGTTATCAAAATTCTTATTTAAATCTTTAATCGTCATTCCATCTGCTAAATTCAAAACTATAAACTTTCCATTTTCAACTTTAAAACTTCCACATTCAGTTACAACATAATCGACAACACTTTTTCCAGTAAGCGGCAAGTTACATTGTGGTAAAAGTTTTGGCTCACCAGTTTTACTAAAGTGTCTCATCATAACAATGATGTTTTTAGCACCATTTACTAGATCCATAGCGCCACCCATACCTGTTATTTTCTTACCAGGGATCTTCCAATTGGCAAGAGAGCCTTGTGTATCAACTTCCATTCCTCCTAGAACACAGAAGTCGATATGGCCTCCTCTGATCATTCCAAAGCTCATGGAACTATCAAAGAAGCTAGCTCCTTTTTCAACAGTAATGGTTTCTTTACCGGCATTAATTAGTGTAGCCGATACTTCAGATTCAGTTGGGTTATCTCCAACCCCAAGAACGCCATTTTCACTATGAATGATATAGCTATGATTCTTTGGAAGCTGTGATGGAATTATAGTAGGTAGCCCAATTCCTAAATTAATTGTTGAGTTCTCTTTGAAAAGAGTCGTTACTTCTTTTGCCATTTGTTCTTTTGTCCACATATTTAAGACTCCCTTGTTTTTAAGAATTCAATGGCATTCTCATAATTAGTACCTTGATAAACACGTTGAACAAAGACGCCTGGGATATGAACATCCTCAGGCTTAATATCACCGAGCTCGACAATCTCTTCAACTTCAACAATCGTTGTCTTTGCGGCCATGGCCATAAGGGGAGAGAAGTTACGTGCGGTTTCTTTAAACCATAGATTTCCATATTGATCTGCTTTTTGTGCCTTGATAATAGCAAAGTCTGCGTGAAGCGCTTCTTCTAGGATACAAGGTCGGTCAAACTCCTTTACCTCTTTTCCTTCGGCCACTTCGGTTCCATAACCAGTAGGAGTGTAGAAAGCACGTATTCCCATACCTGCCGCTCTAATTCTTTCACTGAGAGTTCCTTGAGGTACTAATTCAATTTCAATTTCATTGGCAAACATAGCCGCCTCTAGATCCGGATTTCCCCCCACATATGAACAGAAGCCTTTTGAAATCATTTTCTTTTTTAAAAGTTTAACAAGTCCTCGTCCCGAGTTCCCAATATTATTTGAGATGACCTTCAAATCATTTAACTCCATTTGAGCTAATTGGTTAATTGAGTTTTCTGGTATTCCACAAAGGCCAAAGCCTCCACTCATAATTGTTGAACCGCTCGTTACATCCTTAAGTGCTTCTTGAGCACTTGGAAATATTTTACTGTACATGTGAGTCCTCGATTATATTTAATAGTTTATCTAAGCAATTTTCTAACTCAAGAGGAGAGTAGTTTAAGTATGGACAAAGAATAAGAGATCGCTTTGTTATATTAATAAATAGGCCATTGTCGATTAGCTTATTCCATAATTGATTTGCTTCAATAATGTTATCATTAAGGTCAATGGCCATTAGTAGACCTATATGCCTAACTGCAGAGATTGATTTTGAATTATCAATCTTGTGCTTGAATGTCTCTAATAATTGAAAGTTCTCTTCTCTAGTTTTTATAAAGTTTTCATCTTTAATTATTGTTAGAACTTCATCAAGTATACGTAGTCCTATCGGGTGGCCTGCATTTGTGAGTCCACAGCTTAATGTATTATCATCAAAGAATGATGCATTGTTTTCACTAACAAAAACTGCTCCAAATGGAAAAAAACCACCTGAAATATTTTTAGCAAGTGTAATAAAGTCAGGCCTTAGATTATTGAAGTTTTGGAAACCAAAGTTAGTACTTGTACGCCCAAAACCGCAGACAACTTCGTCTAAGATTAGTTTTATCCCTGTCTCTTGGCATAGCTTAGAAATTTCATCATAATAACTTTGCGGAGGGATAAATACGCCGTTTCCACCTGTTATTACTTCAAGGCAGATTGCTGCGATATTAGTGCTTCCAATTTTATTGATAATTTCTCTTGTTTTGACTAAGTCTGGGTCATTAAAGAAGTTAGGAATGAATGCATGGAAGTTTGAAGGGATTCCAGCTCCATCTCGACGCCAATCACCCGTAAGAGCTAAGGCCCCTAGAGTTGCACCATGGTATGATGTCTCGCATGAGAGGATGAATTGTCGGCCAGTTATTTGTCTCGCCATTTTTATGGCATTTTCATTTGATTCGGCACCCGAAGTTGTATAAAAAATTCGCCCCTCAATTCCTATGACATTTAGAAGTTTTTGAGACACTGAATTCTTTAAACGATATTGACACTTAGGAATTGCCATTGGCATTGATTGGATTTGCTCGATCATTGCATCTTCAATTTGCTTATTGCGAATTCCAAATGATTGATGGTAACTACCAGAGGAAAGGTCATAGATTTTCTTTCCTTCGGGTGTAAGGTAACCCCATTCAAAAGTCTTGTCGATGTCGATTTTCTTGGCCTGGTTTTGTTTTGTCCATGTGTGAAAAAAAGGTAGGTGGGCCATAAACTCTCACTTTAAAATCTAATTTTTCATAAAATTAGGGGTAGATGAATTTCTACATATTCAAAATTCTTGTCATATTTTTTGCAGCCTCTCCAGGCCTTAAATACTTGAGTCTGATAATTAAATAATGCCCCACCGCATGTCTGAGATGGATCCTTTGCTCCTTCTGGCGCAAAGTGAGAACAGATTGATATGGGATGGCCATCGTGGGACATAAGTAGACTCATAACCGAAGCTTCGTCACTTATTTCATTCTTGTATTTACTAACCAGATCAAACCTTGCATGAGTAGTTTTACTAATGTTATTTGGATCTTCGACCGTTTTTATCTTTTTACCAAGGCAATGGTTTGTATGAAAGATTAAACCTTTTGGATCAGAGTTTAAAATTTCTTTTTGCGTTGGAGTTATCTCATAGTTAAAAGCTGACTTCCCATCGCTAATTAAATAATTGTGTCCTGAAGTGATTGGTGCTTCCATGAGAAGCTTTCCAACCTCTTCGAGTTTATCTCGTTGGGCCGCTTTTCTAATAAGTGCAGGCCAAATAATTCCATTAACACCGTCAACGACATTTATATTATTAACACCAATGAATTGCCCGTGATTATTTACCGCCATTAGCCCTAAACATCCACAAACTGTATAAATTAGCTGACGTGTGCCTTTTGCCTCATCAACGATATCAATTAGCATGAGGTAGTTCTTTGCACTTTGGTGCATATCCCATGTCTGAGCAGCTATACTGTTAGTCTCATCAATATAAGAGACTGATGTACAACCTTCATCTTGATTATCGTAGTCTAATTGAATATCTCTAAAATCTGTATAATTGTTGAGAATGATAATATCTCTAACTGTTGTATCACTTCCCTTAGCTATACCTTCGAGCTCCTGCGCAAGGGCCGCATCAAACTTCATTGTTTCTTCAAATTGAAGTTGTGCAAACTCATCGAGCTTATCTTTTAAATGAGGAGACCTCTTTAATAGAAGGCTTGTTCGAATCTTAACTAATTCTTTAATTGCTTCTTTAAAGGTTTCGCCATGCTTTAGTCCATTTTCATATGGGCCAGATGCATCGTATTTGAATATTGGTAGATTTAAATCTGTCATTAACATGTAAAATACCACTTCTTACTTGTTTGGTTTCCAAAAATATTTGGCGCATTAAGAGCGAATTTGTAAGAAGAGTCGTTGATGATTCTAAATTCTTTCCTTGTCTTTACTGGTGACTTTAGGTAGGCCACAGCTTGAGAAAGAGCATAAGCATCACCATCCCATGTTGAGATCATCATTAGAGGCCTTGATTCATAGACTTCTTCTTGCAGCATACAGATGCCAATCTGCCCAGCGATATGGATATAGCTTGCATCAGGTATTATTCCGTGCTCTTTCGAAAAGAGCTTCTTTTTACTATGGAAGTAAACGCTTTCATTAAAGACAACTTTAGTTCCGTTATCGTGAGCTACTTTAATAATTTCTTTAAGTTCATCATGAGAGAAATTGATTAAAAGGTCTCCAATGAACAACGCTAAGTATTCTTTCGTTGTAAGCTTTTCTTTTAGTTGTCCAAGAGTATCAACCTTTGAATTTGGGTAGAAGTCTAAGACACCAGAAAGAGTAGCTGACATAAAGCTTTGCTTACCAAAGTAGTCATGATTAAAAGAGATTACCTTTGTTCTTTGTTTTTGATTCTTAATTAAGATTGATTTGAAGATTTTTTCAACGCATTCACTATGCCCACTTGCTGTAAAAAAGTGCTGTAACTCTTTGGGTACAACTTCTTTAAACTCTTTTAGGTTTGCCATAAAGCTTTCATCAATAAAGTTTGATAGACATACTTTGTTTACAAGTGTCGGCATACTCTCGTAAGAGGCCGTATTTAAAATAGGGGAAGTTGAATACTTTAGGTCTTCATTCTTCCATTTTAGATTTTGACGGTAAATGATGACATCACGATGTTCTTCATCATCAAGATAGTTTTCTTTAAGTCTCATCTCAATAATTGCACCAAGGGAGCAATTAATGGCAAGCATTGCTCCTGCATGAATATCACGATTTCTTCCGTAGATGTAATCGTTTCCGTACGAACTTGCTAGGAGAGTAAGAGCATACTTTAAGTACTTGCCCATGCCTTGAGACTGTTCCATGTTCACAATCGTTGTATCCAACATATAAAGTGTTTTAGGGTTGTTGAAATACTTAACAAGGCGAAGTCCACTTTCGTGAGGGAAGTGCGATATTTTACCTGCAAAAGAGATACCTACTAATTGCTTTGTTTCACTTAATAGAGCAATTGCAATAGAGTCCTTACAGTGAGCGATCTTTTTAAACTTTTCAATGCTTGTTTGTCTCGTCGGTTCGTAAGTATGACGTTGAATTTCTTCGATTTTATGTTTGTAATAATCGAAGTTGTCGGCGTCAATTTTAATAAGCTCTAAATTAAATTCTTTATTAAAGAATTCTTGAGCAAAATTGAACGCAGCCTTGTCTTGTACTTGTCCTTTGAAGGCTTCAACAAGTTTACTATGCCAAAGGTATTCATTTGGAGAATTTACTTTTGTTTTTGGCGTATACTTTAGGACTCTTGATTCATTTTTGTATACACGATTAGCAATTTCATCGATTGCATCAAAAAGATAGTCAATATCTTCATTTGTCCAGGCCGTATTTAGTCTAAAACGTAGTGTGTTCTCTCCTGCTTGGTAATAGAGTAGTCCAAGATCAAAGCGATTAGCAATAAATGGTGCGATATCCTTTGAATCTGATAAGTCAAAAGCAAAAGCAACACCAAAGCATCTTGGTGAAGATAATTGATCCCACTTGTTTACAAGCTCTGATAACTTAGTTCTTGTATACTCTTCAATTGCAGAGATTTTGTAACGTAATTGATCAATAGCAATCGCTTGATAGTAACCTCTAATAACAGAGGATGTTTGAAATTCATTATTTTCCCAACATGGATTTTCTGTCAGAACAATTCCACTTTGGGCCTTTTTTGCACAAGTAATATATTCTGGATTCAGCTGATTTCCTTGTGAATCTTTAAGGTCAAATGTTCTGTGCCAAAAGAAGTCACGTCCAAGACCAAAACCTGTTTGAACCTCGTCATAGATAACTGACACTTTGTATGACTTAACAAGTAGATTAAGTGCCACGTGAAATCGATTTGTTGAATAGCGATCACCACCCTCGCATTGCATTGGCTCTACTAGAATTGCAAAGTGTGTATTTTCTTTAAGAGTTTCATGTAGCTGTTTTAAAGATGCAATTTCAGATCTTAATAACTCATCTGCATTTTTTTCAAAATCAGCAAGTTTTGCTTCAAAGTTTTGTGCAAAAGGGTTTTCCCATAGCTTTGTCCACTCTGAATCGATTTCAAACAAGAATTGATCACTTTTGGTTTCAGGGTATTTTATAAATGTTGTTTCGTGTCCATCTATTTGATACGGCTCACGCTTACTTGGGTTCCAAGTAGAAAAGAGAGTTGAAAGAAAGCGTCCGTGGAAGCTTCCTTCAAATGCTATGATTTGGTTTGCAGCTGTATGGGCCCTTTTTTTATAGGCCATAATTAGAGCAACTTCATTTGCTTCTGCACCTGAATTAACAAAAACAGGTGTTAGCTTCTTATTTGAGGCCTTTTCTCTGAGAAGTTCTTTGAATGAGTCTGCAATTTCAATAAATGTTGAATCAAGATAATTACCGGTCCACGCACTTTCATGCATTGTTGTTCCAAAGAGTGCCGTCGCATTAAAACCAAGGCCTAGTGTTGCGATCTGTGAGGCTGCATCGAGAAGGAACTCTGGAGAGTTTTCATCGTTTGTCTCCATGGCAAGATAAGGGCCTTGTGAGAATTTGTGATGTGGGATATATTCTTTCTTCTCCGCTGAAGTAAAGTTGTCTTTATACATTGTCGCAAGTTTTTCTTTTGCATGTTCATGGCTGTTTTTAGTGATTAAGTTGATTTCCATATCTGTAACCCTTGAGTATTTTTTACTATCTAACTTCTTTAAGTATTTTCTCTTTTAGAAAATCGCTAAATTTTAGTCCAGTGTTTTCTAGCATCTTCGGAAACATCGAAATACTTGTCATACCTGGGAATGTGTTGATTTCATTTAAATAGATATTTCCTTCACTTAAGAAGAAATCGATACGTGAAAGATGTCTTAGTTTGAGACATTTAAATGTTGTCTTTGCAATGATTTGCATTTGTGAGACTTGTTCATTTGTTAAATCTGGTGCCTCAACAAATGTCTTCGCCTTTGATTGATCACTATACTTTTGTTCATAGTCATAGAACTCATCACTTGCATTGACGATCTCACCGGGTCTCGAAGCATGAAGATTTCCATCTTGTTCGAATACCGCAATCTCTAGTTCACGTCCTTTTACAGTTCTTTCAATAAGAATGTCATCGCTATATTCTAAGGCCTTGTTGATAGCATCAATTAAGTCCTCTCTATTTGTAACGTGATAGCAACCAACTGAAGATCCTTGGCTAGCGGCCTTAATAAAAACGTCGTTATTTGATTTTTCAAAGAAGTCCACAACTTCACTTCGCTCATAAGGTAAATCTTTATGAATTGACATCCATTGTGTGTTTGGAATCCCTAAATGATCAAACCATAATTTGGTTGATACTTTGTTAAAACAAATACTACTTCCTTCATGGCGAGGCCCAAAATAGGGAAGTTTATGCATTTCTAAAAAACTTTGAATTTCTCCTGTTTCTCCAGGAGGGCCATGAATAACTGGAATGACATAATTAATATAAGGTCTTTCGGTTGCTGTTTCTAGTATTTGCCCATTTAGGCTTACTTTATGACCATTTAGAGTGAACTCACCTGTCTTGGTCATTTCAACGACAATAGGGTTGAGTTCTTGGATGAGGGCCACTTGTTCTTTTACGAATGCGGCCGAGCGAAGAGAAACTTCATGCTCAGTAGAGCCACCACCACAAATGATTAAGATATTTTTCCTTTCCATGGAAACCTTCTTTTAAAAGTAAATATAAAACACCCTAAAACTTATGCTTTAGGGTATTTTAAACTATCTAGTGTTGCTAGTTTCTCAAGCATTTCAGCATTCGTCCAATTGAATGAACCTTTCGAACCATGCTTACGAACAGCTACTGCATTGTTTTCAATTTCGCGATCACCTACAACGAACATAAATGGAATTTTAGATTTTTGTATTTGACGTGTCTTATATCCCATTGTTTCATTACGATCATCTACTTTTACACGGTAGCCTTGTGCAAATAACTGGTCTTTAAGTTTGTGGGCCGCTTCACCATGAGCATCATTATTTACCGGTACAATAACGATTTGTTCAGGAGCAAGCCAGAAAGGGAAAACTCCCGCAACGTGCTCAGTGTAAACACCGAAGAACCTTTCAAGCGATCCCAGTAGGGCACGGTGAACAACAACTGGTCTTTCTTCTCCACCGTCTGCTGTTGTAAACTTAAGATCAAAACGATCTGGTAGTTGGAAGTCTAGTTGAATTGTTCCTAGCTGCCACTTACGCCCAATCGCATCTGCTACTTCAATATCAATTTTTGGGCCATAGAATGCACCGTCACCTTCTTTTATTACATAATCGTGACCAGAAGCCTTTAGCGCTTCTTCAAGTGCGTTTTCTGCAATATCCCAAGTCTTATCATCACCAGCTTTCTTTTCTGGGCGAGTCGATAGGTTAACTGTTATATTATCAAAACCAAATAGCTCGTAAGCAGTGAAGATCATCTTCATTGTTCTTTGAATTTCTTCTTGAACTTGATCAAGAGCTAGAAAAATGTGGGCGTCATCTTGGCAGAATGAACGTACACGTGTCAGACCTGCAAGAGCACCGGCCTTTTCGTTTCTATGAAGACGACCAAAGTCTGCATAACGAAGAGGGAGGTCACGGTAGCTATATTTATAGTGCTTAAACATTAGCATGTGGCATGGGCAGTTCATTGGTTTAACTGCATACTCACGATCATCAATCTTTGAAAAGAACATATCGTCTTTATAGTGCTCGTAGTGACCAGATGTGTGCCAAAGAGAACTATCTAAGATCTGTGGAGTAATTACTTCATCGTATTCGTAGATGCGGTATAGTCTTCTAATATAGTTAACAAGTTCGTTAATAACGATTGTTCCTTTAGGCATGAAAAACGGAGCACCTGGAGCAACTGGTTCAAAGTGGAATAACTCCAGCTCTTTGCCTAGTTTTCTGTGATCACGCTTTTTCGCTTCTTCAAGCATCATCAGGTGTTGCTTAAGAAGTTTCTTGTCTTGAAATGAAGCTGCGTAAATTCTTTGCATTACTTCACGCTTTTCATCTCCACGCCAATAAGCGCCAGCGATGCTTAAAAGTTTAAATCCTTGTGGTAGGTCATTTGTATTCTCTACGTGTGGGCCACGACAAAGATCGATAAACTCACCTTGAGAGTAGCAGCTAACTTCCTCATCTTCAGGAATTGCTTCAATAAGTTCAACCTTAAGCTCCTGACCTTGTGACTTAAAGAACTCAACAGCTTCAGGTCTCGTCATTGCTTTTCTTTCAATTGGGAGCTTTTCTTTGATGATTGTTTTCATCATATCTTCAATTTTTGGTAGATCTTCCTCGCCCAGGGTTCGATCCATCAGAATATCGTAGTAAAAGCCATTCTCTATAACCGGTCCAACGCCAAATTGTACGTTCTCATTCGGGTAAAGTCTTGAAATTGCTTGCGCCATTAAGTGAGCGCTCGAGTGTCTGATTGTGTCTAAATCGTACTTGGGCATGTAATCTCCATAAAATTTTGGAATAATTCCTACTTTAAAGGCCCATAATATCAAATAATTAAATGGTTCATCAATATTTTGAATGTAATTATTTTAGTTATTGTAAAGAGTTTTGACGGGCAGCGTGATGACATGTTATGAACATGTTGTGGTAAGATTCCACAAAATTCTCACAGCGGAATAGAAATAGGGAGTTGATATGCAGATTGTCGGGGGACAAGAATCTGGAAATAAAGTAAATGACGGCTTTAAAACTGAAGCTTTAGGCTTTCTTGGTCATGGAGAAGGGCTCATTCCTTCACAGGATATTTTGACTAAGTTAGAAGTTGGTAAGGCATATTATCAACTAGGAAAACTTCATTATGATAAGGCCGATCTTAATAAGGCCGAAGTTAATTTCTTAAAGGCCATCGACTGTGCTGAGTGTCCTCAGGATAATTATCGTGTTTTAAAAATTCTAAGTTTTCTAATTAGAATCGCTGCGGAAAAGCTTGAGGATGAGAAAGCTGCTAAGTATGTAAATCAAAGTGAGAATATCATAAATGATTTACAGATGAATTTAGGAAGTCTTTCAGCTGAATACTTCTACTACGCTGGTTTAATTAAATCTTATAGAAATGATTTCTCAGGTGCATTTAGTGACTTAGAGCTTTCTTACAATAAGTCCAAAGAAGAAAATGATCCTGATCTTCATTCAAAGTGTTTGTTGGCCCTGGCCAATAATGCTTATAATAGAGGTGAGTTTGATCTATCGCTTGATTATATGGCCCAACTAGATAACTTATTAAAAATCATTAATAAGGAATACTTAGGTGGATCAATGCATATGACTTACGGAAAAATCCTTATTGCAAAGGGTGATGTTGAAGGTTCATTAAAGCATTATAACCTTGCTAATATTACTCTTCAGAATAAAAAATGTTGGAATCTTTACGGTTATATCCTTTTAGGAATTGGACAAGTTGAAAAGGTTAAAGGTGATTATGATAGAGCGACACTTTATTATAACCTTGCAAAACAAGCTGTTGATTCAACAACCTTTAAGCGTTTAACTAACGTACTTGATGCTGAGATTCATGAAGTAAATGATTCAAGTGTTGATATCTATCTTGATCGTAATAATAGAAAAGTAAAAGAAAAGAATATTGGTGTGATTGATTTTAAGCATCGCTTTGTTCTTTTAGAGATCCTTTTCTTACTTGCTAAAAATCGTGGTTCTTTTTACGACAAAGAAGATCTGGCACGCGAGATATGGAAAGATGAATACAATCCTCTTATTCACGATAAGCTTATCTACACGTCAATCTCACGTCTAAGAAAGCTTATTGAGCCTAAGGACAACAGTAATACTAAAAGAAAGTACATCATTCGTGGAAAGGATGGGTATACTTTCAATCCTGATGTTAAGATTCGTTACCAAATGGAAACAAAGCTTACTGCTGGTAAAGCTGTTGCAAACGTTGACATTAGTTCTCCTGTTTAATTAGCATTATACTTAATGCGATTTATTCTTATTTCAATATTTATGATGAATATATGGGCCCTTAAAGACAGGGCCCTTTTCTCTGTTAATGGCCAGATTTACTTTGGCCGTAATATCAATGAACTTTTAAAAGCATATCATCAGAGCGTTTGTTTGATAGGCAAGGATAATTACATCCAAAAGCTGTCTGGGTTGAGTTCAAGGCTTGAGCAAGTAAAGATCGGACCTCGTCATTTCGTTGCTAGTGAAAAAGATTTAGTTCTAAGAGCATTGATTTTGTCAAAGTCACTAAACCTTGAAAACGAGTACATGGATAATCCTAAACTTGGAAAATGCAAGGTCTCAAAAGACCTAGTTGGTAAAGTTTACGAAATCTATAACACTAATAAGGAACTCAAGAAGAGATATAATAGTTTTGTGGAATCTAATAAGTTAGATACATCATCTTCACAATTTACTGAATACAAAGATTTTGTTTTTAAGAATATTAGTTCGAGACTATTTCTGTAGCCATGAGTGATTTTAAGCAAAGTCTACTTTCTAATATCGTAGAGCCTAAGCTCGAGGAGCTAGCGAAGTTTGAGTCAAGTTTCTTTAACTGGCCATGGACTAAAGAGAGCTGGTTAGGCTTGGCCTCAAGTGGTCGAGAAATCTCATGTATCTGGGCCGCAGACGATGAGATTCAAGGTATTTGTGTTTTTGAAGTCAACGCACCAGATTTTTGCCATTTATATAAAATAATTGTTCATCCGGATTTTAGAAGGCGCTCCATAGCAAAGAAGCTGTTTGAGGCCATGTTGAGTCATTGTCAAAAGACTTTTAATGGCCAAATATTTCAGATTTACCTGGAAGTGGAGGCTTCAAACGAAGGCGCTATCAGGTTTTATGAGACTTTGGGGCTTGAGAAAATTCATTTAAAGAAGAATTTCTATGCAGATGGAGGTAATGCTGTTATAATGCATAGAGTTGTAAATTGAAGTTGTTTTCATAAGTTATCAATGACAAACCTTGACAAGATTTCAAAATCTTTGATAATTAATAAGTACTTAGAAATTAGAAAAGATTTTTCAATTTTTGAGTAAATAACGATTAGTTAAATATTTAACAAGATATAATCGGGTAGACTTTTAGGGCTACCCTTTTTTTTTATTTTTATAGGCTTTTTTATAAAAGCATATGGGATGCGTTTAATGGATTTAGATATCTCTTATTCAGGTATGGAACAAAAGTTTTATGAACTTACTCAAGAAGTAGTAAGTGCAGAAGGGTATCTTCTATACGATATGGAATATATCAAAGGCTCTAAAACTTTACGTGTTTATATAATGAATAAAGAAACTAAGACTGCCGTTATCGAGGACTGTGTAAGTGTTGACCGTGCTTTTAGTGAGCCTATGGAAGCACTCGATTGGATTCCTGATGACATCGTTTTAGAAGTGTCTTCACCAGGAATGTTTAGAAAAATAAAAACGAGAGAGCATCTAGAGTTAAGTATCAGTGAACGTATTCTAGTTCAACTGAGTAAGAAGTTTGGTGATCTTTTTCCAGGTGAAAAACTTGATAAAAAGACAGCTAATGCAAAAAAAATTATTTGCGTATTAAATAGCTTTGGTGATGATTTTATCGATGTGACTCTCGATAGTGATTTTGATTTAAAATTAAACTTAAATGATATTAATAAGATCGCACTTGAACCAGAAGTGTAATTGTTTGAGGTGAAAAATGAGTTTCTCAGAATTAAGTAAGATTATTGATGTTTTAGGAAAAGACCGTGGGATCGATAAGACAATTATCGTAAACGCTATTGAACAAGCTTTCTTAGTAACAGCAAGAAAGAAGTTTGGTATCCAAGGTGAGTACGAAACTCGTTACAATGAAGATGATGACGATGTTGAGATCTTTCAATATAAAAACGTAGTTGACGAAGTAAGAGATTCAATTATTGAAATCAACCTAGGTGATGCTAGAGAACTTGATGAAGATGTTGAGGTTGGTGATCAATTAGGTATTAAGATTGAAAACCCTAATTTTACTCGTGTTGACGTACAAACTGCACGTCAGATTATCATGCAAAAGGTTCGTGATGCTGAAAGAGAGATTCTATTCTCTGAGTTTAAGCACAGACAAGGTGACCTTGTAACAGGTATTGTAAGAAGATATGAGCGTGGAAATGTGATCGTTGATCTTGGAAAGGCAGACGCTGTTCTTTCAAGAAGAGAGCTAATCCCAGGTGAACAATTCAACCCAGGAGATAGAGTACAAGCATTCTTAACGGAAGTTGTTATGACTAACCGCGGACCTGAAATTAGACTATCAAGAACTTCTCCAATGTTCCTTGTTAAGCTATTTGAAATAGAAGTACCAGAAATTCAAGATGGAACTATTGAAATCAAATCTGCTGCTAGAGAACCAGGACAAAGAGCTAAAATTGCTGTTCAGTCAGTAGATAAGGATATTGATCCTGTAGGTGCTTGTGTTGGTATGAAAGGTTCACGTGTTCAAAATATTGTAAATGAACTTCAAGGTGAAAAAATTGATATCGTAAGATGGAATGATGATCTGGCAACATTTGCAATTGCCGCTCTTGCACCATCTGAAATTGAAAATATCTCTATCGATCACGATTCTAAATCAATGGACGTTATCGTAGAAGAGGATCAGTTATCACTTGCAATTGGACGTCGTGGACAAAACGTTCGTCTAGCAGCAATGCTATCTGGATATAATATTAACATTATCTCGAAGTCTAAACTTCAAGAAAAAGTTAATAAAGCAGTTGAAAACCTACTTCAAATTCCATCTGTTACAGATGCTATGGCACAAGTACTTGTTCAAAATAGTATCATGGCAATTGGTGACTTCATGGCAACTCCTGCTGAAGAGATTGCTTCAATGGCCGGTGTTGATGCTGCTGCAGCTCAAGCCGC
Organism: Bacteriovorax sp. BAL6_X; assembly: GCF_000443995.1. Taxonomy (NCBI): domain Bacteria; kingdom Pseudomonadati; phylum Bdellovibrionota; class Bacteriovoracia; order Bacteriovoracales; family Bacteriovoracaceae; genus Bacteriovorax; species Bacteriovorax sp. BAL6_X. The sequence continues at coordinate 246,332 of NZ_AUMC01000008.1, read as the reverse complement.
AATTGATGAAGCAGCAAAGCTAGTTGAAGAAGGGTCAATTGAGCTTCAACCAGAAGGTGAAGAAGAATTAGTATCTGCTTCTGCAGTTCCTAAGTACCTAGGTATTATTAATAAAGAAGGTGCTGATCAGGATGAAGAAGGTACTGATAAATTTAATGAAGCAGAAAGAAGATTAAGAGAAGAATTAGCTGCATTTAAAATTAAGTAATTTTAAAATAGAAAAGTGTAGTCATACTACGGAGAAAAAATGCCTAAGAAAATATTTGAATTGGCCAATGAACTCGGAAAGAAGCCATTAGACCTCGTAGAAGAGCTGAAGTCTCACGGATTCTCAGTAAGAAACCACATGTCTGTACTATCTGATGAAGATATTACTAAGTGGCAAGAACTTGCTGGATCAAGTGCTGAAAAAGCATCTGCTGAGAAGGCAACTAAGAAGAAGACGGTCAAAAAGAAAGCTGCGAAAAAGGCGACAGTTAGAAAGAAGTCTGCAGCAAAAGCTGACGGAGAGAGCGAGGAAGATAAGCCTGCTAAGAAAACGGTTACTCGTAAAAAGAAAACTGTTGTACGTCGTAAAGCTTCATCAAAGTCTTCGGAGGCTACTTCTGATGATGAAAACACAGAAGCTGTAATCGAATCTTCTGAAGTTACTGAAGTAAAAGCTGAAGAGTCTGTAAGTACTCCTGTAATGGAAGAACCAGAGGCTCCTGAAGTAAAAGAAGAAACGACTGAAGTCGAAGCTAAAGAAGAAAGCTCTCCTGAAGCTAAGACTAAAGAAGAAGCTCCTAAGGATAAAGTGGAAGAGAAAGAGTCGACGACTTTAGATGGTAAGCCATTTGGTCTAAGAATTGTTTCTGCTCCGACTAAGGAAGATAAAGAGAAAGCCGCTGCTCGCAAGGCAAAGAAAGCAGCAGGTAAAGAAGATAAAGCTGAAGATGATATTAATGCCAAAGCTGGTCCGGCCGGAAGTGATGAAGATCGTACAGCGAAAAAGGATAAAAATCGTCTGAGTGGTCTTGCTTCTATGTTAAGTGCGAAGAAAACGGTTAACCGTTCGCAAGCTCTTAATGAAGAACGTGCAAGTACAGAAATGAAGTCTTACTCTTCGCTTCAAGGTACTGGACGCCCAATGTATACTCAAGTCAAGAGAAAGCGTCAGTATTCAGGTCCTTCGAAGTCAACTGAAATTACAGAAGTAAAAGAAGCAAAAAGAGTTGTTAAGTTACACGGTGGTGCTTACGCTGAGCAGTTAGCGAAGAAACTTTCTGTGAAGCTTAAGGATATGATCGACAAGTGTCTTGATCTTAATCTTCTTGTGAGAAATGGTGATTATATTGGTCTTAAGCTAGCAAGTCAGATTGCGTCGCTTTATGACTATAGAGTCGAAGATCAGTCATTTGATGAGGATGCAGCACTAGGGAAAGAAGAGCTTTCAGAAGAGCAACTTAATAAGTTACCTCTACGTGCTCCTGTCGTTACGATTATGGGTCACGTTGACCATGGTAAGACAACTCTACTTGATTATATTAGAAATGAATCGATTGCTGCTGGCGAAGCTGGTGGGATCACTCAGCATATTGGAGCTTACTCGGTAGATGTTAAAGACTCTAAGTTAACTTTCTTAGATACTCCAGGTCACGCGGCCTTTGGTGCTATGAGACAACGTGGTGCTGATATTACAGATATCGTAATTCTTATTGTAGCAGCTGACGATGGTGTAATGCCTCAAACAGTTGAATCAATTAAGTATATTCAATCTGCAGGTAAGCCATTAATTGTAGCGGTTAATAAAATGGACCGTGAAGGTGCTAACCCAGATCGTATTAAACAAGCTCTAACTGAATTTAGTATCACTCCTGAAGAATGGGGTGGGGAAACTCAATTCTGTCACATTTCAGCTCTTAAAGGAGATGGTGTTGACGAGCTTCTAGAAGCAATTGCTCTACAAGCTGAAATTATGGAGCTTAGAGCAGAGCCGAAAGGTCCTGCTGAGGGTGTTGTTATTGAGTCAAGAGTTGAGCATGGACGTGGTCCAGTTGCAACAGTTCTTGTTCAAACAGGTACACTTAAAAAAGGTGACTCGATTGTTGTTGGTGAAACTTACGGACGTGCGAGAAGTCTAACTGATCACAAAGGAAAGCAACATTCGAAAGTTGGTCCTTCAATGCCTGTTCAGATTATTGGTTTAAGTGAAGCTCCTTCACCTGGTGACTCTCTTAATGTTGTTAAAAATGAAAGAGAGGCTAAGAAAATCGCTCAAAACCGAATTGATGAAAGAATAAGAATCGAAGCGGCCGCTCAAACTCAAGGGCCAAAAGTTTCTCTTGAAGACTTCTTTGCAACAGCTGCAACTGAAGAAGGTCAGAAGAAAGATCTTAATCTTATTATTCGTTCAGATGTACAAGGTTCTTTTGAAGCAATTAAATCTGCTATTGAGACAATTTCAAATCCAGAAGTAGAAGTAAAAGTTATCCGTGGTGGTGTAGGTCAAATCAGTGATTCTGACATTGAGCTTGCAAATACATCTGGTGCCTTTGTTCTTGGATTTAATATGAGACCATCAACTTCAGCTCGTAAATTATCAGAGCAGTATGGAATTGATGTAAAGACTTACTCAATCATCTATGAACTAATCAATGATGTGAAACTTGCTGTTGAAGGTCTTCTTGATCCTGAGTTTACTGAAGAGTATATCGGGCGCGCAGAAGTACGTGATACATTCTCTGTACCAAAAATTGGAACGATTGCTGGTTCAGTTGTTGTTGACGGTAATATCCAAGTTGGTTGTAATGTTCGTCTTCTTAGAGAAGGTAAGATCATGTTTGATGGTAAGATGTCTTCACTTAAGAGATTTAAAGACGATGTTAAAGAAGTTAAGAATGGTTATGAATGTGGTGTTGGCTTAGAGAACTATGATGACATTAAAGTTGGTGACTTATTCGAAGCATATAAACTGAAAGAAAAGAAACGTAAGCTTGAGGATGTTTTAACAGCAGACTCACCAATTCTTTAATTCGGTTGGAGATGTCATGAGTGGCAATAAGAAAAAACTTCAGTATGAAGAACAGATTAAAAATGAAGTAAATCAATTACTTCGTCGTGGATTAGATAATTCAGCGTTTACTTTTTGTTCGATTACAAAAGTTGAAATAAGCCCTGACTTTTCTACGGCAAAGTTATTTTGGGATACTTTTGATCCGGCCAAAAGAGGTGATATTGCTAAGGCAATGGACACTTCTTTAGGTAAGATCAGAAGCCACCTTGCTAAGACTTTACAGGTAAGGCATACGCCTTCTTTAACTGCTGAATATGATTCTCAGTTTGAAGATGAGCAGGAAATTGAAAAACTTCTGCAATCTGAAAAAGATAAAGGAAAGTCTTTCTAATGGCTTCAAGAAATAAGAAATTTAAAGGCCCAATCTTTGGGCCTTTCTTTTTTAAAGTCGATAAACCGAAAGGGATGACTTCATTTGATGTGATAAGACGCTTTAAAAGAAACCTTCCTAAAAATATTGGAAAGATCGGTCACTTTGGAACTCTTGATCCATTTGCAACAGGTCTTTTAGTTATTGGTATTGGGCCTGCGACAAGACTCAATCAATACACTCAAATTGATTCTAAAGAATATATAGCAACGGGAGTCCTCGGTATAAATTCTCCAACAGGGGACTTTGATACGCAAGAAGGAACGATTGAAGAGTTAGAATTTTCTGAAGTAAGCTTTGACGATGTAAATAAAGAACTTAAGTCATTTGTCGGTTCATATATGCAAAGCCCACCGGCCTTTTCTGCTACTAAGCATGAAGGTAAGGCACTTCATGAGTGGGCCCGTGAAGGTGTCTTTATTGAAAAACCACCAGTAGAAAGAATAATTCATGAAGTTGAACTTTTAGAAGTTCAAGGACGTAAAGTCACTTTTCGAGTTTGTGTTTCCTCTGGAACTTATATACGCGTTCTCTTTGATGATCTTGCTAAGAAGCTTGGAACAAGAGGCGCTCTAGAAGATCTAAGACGAACTAATTCGGCCGGCATTAACTTAGAGAATAGCATTGATTTATCGATATTTGATGATGAAGATTTTAGTGCTAATGATTTTTTATTGAATTATACAAACCCAATTACTGAGCTCATTGGCTTTGAAAAATTGGAATTAGATGAGGCCAGTGCGCTTCGATTTATAAATGGCCAAACATTAAAGATGGACTTGGCCGATGGACACTATTGGATAAGATCGCAAAATCAAACACTTGGACTTGCTGTTGCTAATGGTGGCCTAATTAAAAGTTGTGTAGGATTTAGTCCTGCCGCGTTAGATAAAATCGATTTAACTATGTGTAATTCCTTAGACGAATAATTTTAATTCGTGCTATACTCTAGGAAATTACAAGTGAAATTTAAGGAGATAAAGTGAATACTACTTTAATTGCATTAGCTATTGCATTATTAGTTGTAACAGGGATGGTTGTCCAACTAGGTGTTTTAAGCCTTCTTTCAGGTTCATTCTTCTTCCTATTTGGGAAGTCGAAGTTTGAAGTTTTAAAATCTTCAAGCGATGAAAGTTTTGCTTTTGGTTACCGTTGGAATAATTCGAGAGAGCCTGCAAAATTCAATCATGTTGTTGTTAGGCTATTTAATCCATTTGGTAAGAAGACGCAAATTACTGTTTCAAGTGACTTTGCTGTTCAAGATTCAGACTTTGGTGTCGAAGTTAAAATGGGCCCAGCTTTTAAAGAAATTTTAGAACTTGAGAATCTTGATTCTTCAACTGTAGAAATTGAGCTTAAGTCTAAAGATGGCCTTACACAATCTCGTACTATGAAGGGACGTAAATTTATTGAAGCTTTCCGTGGTGCTGAGAATACTGTTGAGTCATTCAATGAGAAATATGGTTATGTAAAACCAAAGATGTTCTATCACCAAACAACTCGTTCATTTATTGCAGATTCAATTCCTCAAGGAGATATTCCTGTAGGTCTAAGAATTTCTGCTAATCCACAATTTGCTGGTGAATTCGCTGGTGCTGCTGGTGCAGGTGCTCCTGCTCAAGAAAACTTTGCAGTTTCTAAAGTTTGGATCGATGAAGGTTGTATCGTTTGTAACGCTTGTGAAGGTATCTATCCTGAAGTATTTGAAGTTACTGATACTAACTGTATTATTCGTCCAGATGCACCACTTGATAATGGACTTCTAATTCTTGAGGCCGCTGAAGCTTGTCCAACAGAAGTTATCAAATTCAATAAAGCATAACTTAAATTAAAAATTTTTCAATTTATATTAGGGCCCTCTTTTGAGGGCCTTTCTGTTATACTTTTCTTATGGATAAGACTAAGTATTCTACTCTTTTAAAACCAGTTAATAATGAGCATTTTAAGCGTAGCTTTTTCTTAACAGAAGAAGCTATTGATGAATCTCTTATAACCAATGTTTTCTTTGTACCAAAGGTTGGTAATGAATGGTTATACCTCGTTAAAGACAGTGGTAAGCTTGATTATCCTGGTGGTGAACTTAAGGATGGTGAAAGTGTTATTTTTGGCCTAGAGAGAATGTTAGGTCTTGAACTAGGCATAAGTGTTAAAAGTATCAACAAACTTGGACACTGGATCCTAGATGATAAGTACGATTCACCGTTACGAGAGTACTTTCCACATCCAATCTCTGCAGCAGTAGTCTTTACCGGTGAAGTTGCTATTACCGAAAATAGAGCCTCAACTCACTTGATAAAATCAGCTAATATTGAAGAGCTAAATCAGCTCCTTAGAAATAAAGATCGTTGTCTACAGGCCGATATTTACTTAGCAAGTTGTGAATTATTAATGGGAGATGTTTAGATGAGTAAGGTTATTCTAAGGTACTTACAATCAGTGGATGAAGCTGAATTTCTCATGGCCTTTAACGAAGTGTGGGAGGAAAATTTCGACTTTGTTCACTACTGGGAAAGTATCGCAAATAAGGACTTTCAAACTTATGTTGAAGTTGCACCAAGTTTTGCTAAGGGACACCATATCCCTAAAGAGCATGTGCCTGCTGCATTACTTTTTGCCTTCAATGAAGAGGGGAAAATTGTAGGTCGTACTTCAATTCGCTTTGAATTAAATGATCATCTTTTAAAGGTTGGTGGCCATATTGGTTACGGAGTATGCCCTAATTTCCGCAATCAAGGTTATGCGACTCAAATCCTTGCAGAGTCTTTAAACTTCGTTAGAAACAATATTAAGGGCCTTAAAAAGGTTCTTGTTACTTGTGATGAAGGTAATATTGGATCAGAGAAGACGATTCGCAAGAATGGCGGAGAGCTTGAGAATATTATTGAAGTTGACGGTGTGAAGAAGATGAGGTTTTGGATCGATCTCTAATATGAAGAAACCCGCCTGGACAGGGCGGGTTTCTCATTAAATGACAATTTAATTGGTAGATGGTTTGGATTATTTTCCTTCCATCGGGTTAATCATTCTGAAGTATAATCCAAGAAGTTTTACGTTTCTTTTCATATCTCCATAGAAGCTATCAACGTCTTTAGTAACTTTCATTTTCGTCATAGCTTCACCAACAAGCTGATCCATTTGTTGAATCTGAGCGAAGCTGTTTTCTTGAATATCTCTTAAGAAAACATCTCCTAGCTTGATTTGTTCGTTATTATTAAGACCTTGGATAATCTTAGTAATAACTGGTGCGAATAACTCAACTTGACCTTGGTCATTAACTGAAGGCATTGAGAAGTTATTCAGAAGGTTAGTGATCTTATTATCTAAGTATCTATCCTTATTTCCTGTTTTCGCCATTTGAATCATATCAACCGTTGAACAGTACTGGTCTGCAAGACGACATGCTTCTGCTTCAAAAGCGATTGGTACGATTGCCTGACTTAGAACTTGGTTGATGTAGTCTAGTGTTACACCTTCAAGGCCAATATCATTCATCATTACTGTAAACTGAGCTGATACAAAGTAAGAACCAGCTTGCTTAATAAGTGCTCTTTGAGCAAGGAATCCTGCAATCATCTCTTTTTGATCTTGTGAAGCAAGAAGAGCATTAATTTGAGCGAAGTATTTCTGCATCTCTGATTTAATTGTTGCTGCATTTCCAAGAGCAGCTGCCATTTCAAGCTCGGTCTTTTGAGCTTTCATTGTATCTTCAGTTGCATCTTGTGCTGCTGGAGTTTGTGCAAGTTGAAGCCCTTCAATTTGCGCCTTTTCCCATTCTTCAAAGAATGTTGACCAACGCTCATCGTGAGAAATTAACTGCATCATACTTGCTTTCTGGATAACGTTACCAGCTACATATGAGTCTTGTGCATAAGGTACATATGCTTTTCTGATATCAGTTTTCTCAGCTACATAATCCTCTGGGATTTGGTAAGTTTGCCCTTCGTGCTCGAAAGTCTCAGTAAGTAGATCTCTTTGAGAAATATGATTTACCCAAAATGCACGTGCAGGGTTAGCTGTTTGTTCAAATGTATCAATATTACCGTAAACTAGACCACCGATAGCAGCATAGTTAGTTTCAACTTCACCAACTTCAACGCTGAAGGCTCCATTAGTTAGTGGGATATTACGTCCTATTGCTGGGTCATATACTAGTGGAGTAACTTGACCAGAAAGAACTTCTCCAATTGTTGATTGTACAATTGAATCCTTAATATCAATTCCAAACAGGTACTGCTCTAGTAACTGGTATGGAATTCTTAGAGAGTTTGAACGGTACTTGTATGAGTACGACTCAGACTCTGTAAGTGCAATTAGAGCTGCTGCTTTATCATATTCAACACCACGGTTTTTCGCTCTATATGAATCACTATCAAGTGAGATTGCTTCATTCCACTTTGTTTCTACAACCATTGGTTTTTGAGTCGCTACTTGTAGAACTGTTCCATCATCAGCTGTAACCTCAGTTTGAGTTGGAACTAGAGTCGAAACAAATCTCTTATTTCTTTGTGCTTCAGTATCAAGCCCAGCTCCTGGAGTGATATCTGGAGTCGCAACTACTGACTGTAGGAAGAATAGTGACTTGATTACACCATTTACTAGGTCGTTAGTTGTTGCATCATGAGTTGCTTGATCTGCTTGAGAGTACAACTCAGGAGTATAAATTAGGTGATAGAATACTTCTTCGTTCATCATTCTTAACTTATAGAATTTATCCATTAGCCAACCAAATGCTGCTCCACCATAGAACTGCTTACGCTTTCCTGGGAAGTAGATATACTCGTACATCTGACGGTAGTCTGCAATTTGGTAATCAACGATTTCTTCAAAAGATGAACCAAAGTCGTGTCTGTTACACTGAGGAGAGTTTCCTGCGTCCTCATCTGAACAGAATCTGATTCTCTTAAGGCCTGCTTCTGCCATAAGTCTATGCTTAGAGATATTTGCAGGGTTACCATTTTCACCAACAAGTGCATCAATGACATCTTTAATTCTTACTAGGTGGTAGTATAGACCTGGTTCAAATTCAGATTCAACAGAAGATACCTTAACGTCAACACCATTGATCTCAATTGATGTCTTTTTCGAGTTAGTATATCCTTCAAGTTCTACCATTCCTGTATAAGCTGCACGTAGTGCGTATACATCGTATGGAGCTAGACCATCGTAAGTAGCGTGGTCATCAATTGTGTAGTCCATAACTGAAGATGAAGTTCTCTTTGCTTCTTTCTCTCCTGGGAATACCCAGTTCTTCTTATCAAATGAACCAACGAAGTTGTGACGTAGACCAAGGTTGTGTCCGATCTCGTGTGCAAGAGTTGGCATCCAGATATCAATTAGAATGTCATTCTTTCCTTCGTCAGTTTTTGCCATTTCAAGAACATCGTAGTTCTTAGCAAGGTTACTAAGTGCAAACTCAGCTGTTTCGTGGTTACAAATAGGGTTTTTATTACCCTTAGTATCGTACTCCATTGAATGCTTGATCTTCGCTTGAAGGGCCTCAATTGAGTTGTCACCGTGAATTGCTGCTTGTAGTGCAACGTCGTCCTTATTAGCAATTGCTTGCCAAGCAGCATGTACTGCTTTTGCCTCTTTTTGGTTAGCTCTTGTGAAGTTAGAAAGAACTTCATCTTTATCAAATGAGCTAGCTCTAAAATCATTCTTCATTAGACGGTGAGCATCTTTGATTTTCCCCATCTGTGAGGCCATATTTGGACGCTTAATTGTATTAAGTAGATTGCTCTTTAAGTTAGTGTGAGCAACACCGTGACGGTGAGATTTCATCTCAGCTTTCTTCGAGCTTTGAGTTACTGTTTCACCTTCAATTTCAACTTCTACTTCATCTGTGTTAGCAACTTGAGTCGCTTGTCCTGCTGCTTGAGTCTTTGCCTTGTGCTCTGCTAGAGCATCTTCAATTGCTTTCTTGTTAAGCTCATCTGCAAGTTTTTGAAGCTCTTTAGTTGGAGTAATATTCTTAACAAAGTTCTTCTCTGCGATCGCTTTATCAACCATCCAGTTAATTGAAGACTTCATGTTACCACCGTATAGGTAAACAGAAGCTGATTCAACAACACCGTTTCTTGGGTTAAACGATGGACCTCCAAGACCAATAATTGAACTTGAAGTAGCTTTTTCTACCCAGTAGATATGGTTACGTTGTAGATCTCCTAAGTGAGTTTTTTCCACAACTTCGATATTTACTGAACGTGACTCACCATCAAGATTGTGAGTTAGAGAAAGGTTCTTTGTTCCAGCTGGAATTGAATCATCTTTTTCAATCTTAAGAGTGATAACATCACCACGCCCTTCGTATTGAGTACCTTTGAATGCACGCTTGAAACCTAGGTTGATATCATCAATAACTTTTTGAGAAGAAACGATAATTTTATTTCTTAGATCAAGTTCTGTTTGAGTTAACTTTCTAACTAGTTTTCCATCTTTGTCGTATTTATTTGATGGAATCCCTGTTAGAACGTACTCGATATTCTTACCATTTCTGATATCAAATACCATTGGTAGATCTACAGTTGTATCAAAGTCACGAGTTTGCTCAGTGTATCCTTTTGGAACTAGCTTAGAACCTGTGAATAGACCAAAGTTAAACTTCTTTTGTACTTCGTAAGAAAGATTTTGCTCTGGCTCTTCGAACTCTTGATTGTACTTCATGAAAGTTGTTCTTTCTTTGAAAGTCATCGTTTCATTCTGTTGTCCCCAGTAATCTCCACCAAAGTCAGCACAATTAAATAGGTTACCTTTTTTATAAGTTGATTGAGTAGAGAAGTTAAGGAAATCATCTTTTCCATCAACAACCTGTACGATATCTCTTACCTCTGTCAGTCCGTGGGCCTTTCCGCCTCCACAAACACTCATTAGGTAAGGGTCTAGTGATGTAAGAACATCACCAATTTGGTCGTTACCAAGGTTTACAACAGCAATAGCTCTTTCATCATTGTGACTTGCTGGAACGTAGACGATACCACCTTTGTCATTCTTACTTTCACGGAAGTATTCAGCTTCAAATGCTAGTAAAGGCTCTGTATCAAGATTTGTTGATCCTGTTTTATCAAGAAGCGGTTTTGACCTTTTAACAAGAACACGTCCTGGCTCAAAGTGGAACTTAACGATTTCCACGTGGAAAGTTGCTTTAGAACCTGCAAAGCTATAATTGAAAATATTTGGAGAGTCTTCTAAAACTCTTCTAAAAGTAAATTCTTGATTCTTAAATTTTTCAAGCTTTAACCAAGCAGTTGATAGCTCATTTCTAATTTCTGTTGGGTAAATCTCTTCAGGTTGAGAATCTTTTTCTAGTTGAATGAATTTTGCATCTTCAGCAACAGTGCTTGAAGAGATTTTTGTTTCAGCTAAAACTTCATCATTATCATCGATATCGTACTTGAATTTTACGTACTTAATTTTTTCAGAGATCTCTGAGCGTAGGAAACAGTTATCAAGAGCGATCTTTGCTCTTTGTGCAGTATCCGCGTCACATCTTGAAAATAGTAGGTTGAATCTTTCTGCACGAACTAGTTGTTCTTCATTGTCAGTTAGATTTTCTTTCTTAATAACACGTGCAAAGTATGCCTTACTTTCATTGTCATCAAGAATAACCTTTATTAGGTCTTTGTTATCAAATACGTGACCATCATGCTTTGAAGTAGTGAAAGCATTTTCATTATTAAGGATACGATCTTCAAGTTGGCCTACTGTGAATAGGTTACTTTCAACTTTATCACGACGGTAGATAGTCGCGATCTCTTTTTGATCCATTCCGAAAACACCTGTGTAAGTTCTGTTTTCGATTAGGTAATCAACTTTGTAGTGAGTTGATTCAGAACGATCTTTTTCAATATATCTGATATGTCTTGTTTTTTCATCAAGGTCGTTTTTAACATTTTCTCTTTGGTAGAAGTCAACGCCATATTGAAATAGTGGAATGCGGTCAAGCTTAGAAGCTTTAACTGGAAGAACATCGCGAATAATCTTATTTGAAGCACTAAAAGCTTTTGCACTAGTGTCTGCTGGAGCTATGTATGCTACTAGGTAGTTTGTCGTTAGATCAAATGTGATTTCAAATTTCTGACCTTCTTTCTCTGCAAAAACTAGAAGATCTTTTACAAGAACATTATAAGTTTTATCATTAGAATTAACGATTTGAGTTGAGTAAAGAGTCTTTGCTTCACTACCAACACTTGTGTCAATTAAGTCTGTCGAAATTCTATTTTTAGAAAGTTCTTCTTGAGTTGCAACAGCAATTGCTTCAACTACAAGCTTAGCTGAAGTTACAGAATTCTTTGTACGATAGCTTTCTTGAGCAAAATCAGGCTCTTTGTCCGGAAGAGTCTTTGCACAACTTGAAAGAATCGCGGCCAATGCGAATGCATGTGTAAGGCCTCTAAGCATTCCAAATTTGTTTTCATTTTTGATTTTCATTTTCCATCTACCTTTGTTCTTTTTGTCATTTGTTCTTTATTCTCTTTGTATTCGTTATGCGTGTTCTATATTTTTATTGTTAGTGAGGCATATACTGATGAATCTCTTTCATCAAATAAATCGATCTCAACCTTCTTCCCATCCGGAGATAGGGGAGTTCCTCCAAATTCATGACCTATCTCTAGGTTGTATTTAGGGCCAAAGCTATAACCAATAGCTTGAGAGAACGAATAAGCATCTTTTGTATTGTTCTGATATGTCCAACCTTTCATATATGTTCCTCCAAGAGATAGGTATAGCTCATCCGACATGCTATATGTCAGATATGCAATTGATGAAAGACTATATGAAGTATTTGAGCTTCCAGTCATAGATGTTTCGTACTCATGGAAGTTCTTGGATGCACCAAGAATAACTAATGCAGATAGGTCCTTAATCCCAATAACACTATCGGCTATTGATAGGCCTTCACTTAAGCTAATTCCTGCTTGAAGGTTAGAATATTTTCTCGAAACTTTACTTGTTGGTAGTTTTATTGATGCTGTACCAAAAGAAACAACTCCATCAAATGGCTGAGAAGCCTTTCTAGTAAAGGATACAGACGTATCACTGATTCTACTTTTTCGCTCATCAACAAAGTCTTTTGATACTGTTGTTTTAGCGGCGAAGCTACCTTTATCTGTAATAATATTGAAACGAAATGAGTTATACATTCCACTATAATGATTCGCTTCAGAAGTCTTTAATAAGTCTCTTGAAACTGTTGTATCAATTCTAGCTGACCAATTTCTAGTCGCACCCGGTGCTTTTTTGACACCTTGGATATTACTAGTGCTACTTTGGGCAACAACAGATGTTGTTGTAAGTGCTAGTAAAATTAATGAGATACACTTAAATGGTGTCACTCTGTCTCCTTTTTTCGTTCCTGAAAATGATATTCGTCTAATACTTGATGCAAATAGTATGCCATTTGTTCAGTTTCGGACGAGTTCGCATTTGAAGTAAATATATAACAATAGGAGGTCTAAGACGCCGACTTTGGAAAATCTATAGGGCCGTTTAGGAAGTTGACGATATTTTAGGGGATATAAAGGGAGGCCGTGGGACGGCCTCCGATTACACTTAGGCCCAAAAGAGAGAGGGATTATGAGGGATATTAGGGCCTAAATGATTGTTGTACCAAATTTTAAACATGGGCGCCGCTATGCAGCACTCTCATTTTAAATATGCCTTATTAACGGATTGGACGCTAGCGAAGATAAGTTAATTTTGTTTAAGAAGAGTAAATTAACTTTTAAAGGAATCGTTTCAGAATTCCTGAAGTGATCATCTCTTTGAAACCGGCTTCATTTTCTTGCCATACTTCTTCGACAGTGATTCCTGTGTCGATAGTTGGACATTCAAATGTGAGCACAGGTGCTGCGAGATCGACACTGCCATATGTTCCAAGTGAACCTGGAGTTGGGTAGCCGATATCATCTGCTATAGGATATTTATTGTGCCTGGCCAAAAGTTGCGCAACATCCTTACAGTCACCATTGTAGTTTACGATTGGCTTCCATGAATGAATAGATAAGATAAAGGCCGGTGGATACTCTTTAAAGAGTTTGTCTAGATATTGATTTTCAGGCTCACTCAAAGGTGCCACTCCTGGGTTGTACTTGGCCTCTTCAAAATCACCCTCCCAACTCTGAGTAGGAAGGTTACGGTTTAGGTCTACGCCGTTGGCATTAACACGTGTGCCAGCATTAACACCATCAATATTAACAATTGGAATTACAACTAAAGGTAGATCAATCTCTACTTCGTTTTTAAGCCACGAAAAAATTTCTTTTAAGCAGTGAACTCCCTCGATCTCATCTCCGTGAACTCCTGCCATGATGTAGATAAAGCGAGATGAATCAACTTTATTTTTAAAAGCTTCGATTTCAAGATTGTTAACTGTTTTACCTGACTCTAATTTTATAAATTCCATAAAGAAATTGTGGTGGAAGTTTCCTTTTTTGTAAATGAAGATTTATACTTATGACTTTAAAAAGGAATCCTTAAGTAATGAAAAAGAAAAGCATACTAAAAACTTTAGAATATTTGGAAAGCGTTCTCGATACGCAAGACGATCATGATGCAATTGCTCAATTAAGAGAAAGCGTTGATCTACTTGAAGATGTTGAAAATGGTGTTACAAGTGGAAATGGCCACTTCAGTATCCCTATGGAAGCAATGGGGGCATATACTGTTTATAGTGATGGCGGTTGCCGTGGAAATCCTGGTCCTGGTGCATGGGGTGCAATGGGACAAAATCCTGAAGGCGTGGTCTTCTTTGAAAGTTCTGGCTTTGAGTTTCAAACGACTAATAACCGCATGGAGCTTACTGGTGCCATTGAATCACTAAAGTCATTAGAGAATGAACTAGAAGAAATGGGGCTTGATAACAGTCATGCGGCCTTCCTTTATAGTGACTCGAAATATGTTGTTGATGGAATTTCGAAATGGGTTCCTGGTTGGAAGGCACGTGGTTGGAAAAAAGCGGACAAAAAAACTCCAGAAAATATTGAGCTTTGGCAGAGCTTTGATGAAATAGTTGGCCGTTTTTCAAATTTACAATTTCGATGGGTAAAAGGACATAGTGGTCATCCACAAAATGAGCATTGCGATATGTTGGCCAATAAGGCCATGGATGAAAATATTTAAGGCTTGAAAAGCAGACTAAACCACTTTAATCTATTAAGATAAATATTAATTTGTAACTAGACTTCAATAAATTTAGACAAAGGATGTTAAATGAAGAAACTACTAGCAACAATGGCAATTGCGCCATTACTATTTGTTTCATGCGGTAAGAAAGCTGAAGTAAAGCCTGAGACTGAAAATGATAAGATATTTTATTCAGTTGGGCATGTTTACGGAAAAAGGTTTAAAGACTTTAAACTTACTGAAAGAGAAATGAATAACCTAATTCAGGGTGTTCGTGACGGTATGACTAAGGATGCAACTGATATTGATACAAGACAATTTGCATTCAAATTTAGAGATATCGTAAATCAAAGAATGAGTGAAGTATCTAAGACTGAAAAAGATGCTGGTGCAAAATTTCTTGCTGATTTCGTAGCTAAAGAAGGTGCGAAGAAAACTGAGTCTGGCCTAGCTTATAAGATCATTGAAGCGGGTTCTGCTAAGAAGCCAGCTGAAACTGATACAGTAAAAGTTCATTATAAAGGTACTTTAAGAGATGGAACAGAATTTGATTCATCTTATAAGAGAAATAAGCCAATCGAGTTCCCACTTAATAGAGTAATTAAAGGTTGGACAGAAGGGATGCAACTAATTGGTGAAGGTGGAAAAATTAAACTAGTTATTCCATCTGAGCTTGCCTATGGTGATCAAGGAGCTCCTCCATCAATTCCAGGTGGCGCAACGCTTACTTTTGAAGTTGAACTAATCGAAGTTCTACCTGCAGCAAAGAAATAATTCCAAAACGAATTTATTAAATTATAGATAGGCCTTCTTAAGATTACTTAATGAAGGCCTATTTTTTTGTCCCATCAAGTGACATTTAATTATCTGTATGTTTTCCTTTCATTATTGTTTCTAATTAGGGGGATAGATGAAAGTAATTCTACTGATTGCCTTATTATTACAACCTGTTTCTGAAGCTTCTTTCTTTAAGCATAAAAGAGAGAAAGAATCGTTCTTTAGTTATATTATTAGGATTTTGATTAAGCCTTCAATTCCTCACGATGGTGAAGGTGATACTTAAAAGGCGTAACCAACAGATAGCCCAAACATTGTTTGATCAGTAGATTGCTGAAAGCCATCAGCAAATTCTTCATCTGATTGGATAGCATCAAAATTAGCTTTAAAGATAAGTGACTGGGAGGTTGAAACTTTGTATTCAAGTCCTAAACTTACAGATGGAAGAAGCATTGCACTTCCTACTCTTACGGTATCTTGGATACTCGTTTCAGAACGACCAAAACCGACTCCAAGGGAAACAAAGTAGCTAAAACGGTAGCTCCAGTTATTATCGAATGATATTTTTAGGGCCGCCGTTCCCAACATTCTCTTTGTTTCTTGTTCAACATTTGGGTTGAGAAGAGTGAGTAGGTCAAGGTCATAGCGAAAGCCAATTGTTGTTTGGAATGTTTGGTTAATAGGAATAGCGTAATTGAATTGGAATGTATCCCCAGTTCTCGTGCCATCATTATTAGTACTAGAACTTGTTGATTCGCTCAGCCCTTGATTTTTGCCATAGAAGAATTCAAATCGATTATCGTAGCGCTGAAATTGCTTTTCTTTAAGAGACATCTCTTCTTCTGCAAGCATTTTTCTGTAATTCTCATCACCAAGAATCTTTGGAATCTCTAACCAAACTCTTTCCGGAGAATAGTTAACAGTAACAATTTGTCCTTTCTCAAACGGTACTCTGATATTATTGTCTGTAACAATCCACTGTGAGTACTCTTTTGTTATAGAGATGGCACGAGCTGTAAAAGAGATTTCCTTCGAAGAGAATAGCGACACTTGGCCTTTAACAATATTATCTACTCTTCCTTTACGAATAACAAAAGACATCCCGTCATTGGCAATATTTTGAATGACAATTAAGTTTGTGTTGAGATCGTATTTTTCAGCAATGGCGTGATCGGCCACTGTCAGAAATGCCATAGTGACTAGTAGAGTTTGCAAAAATCTTCGAAAGCTATTCATACAAGTATTTTATAACCAATGACAAGTTAAAGAAATCATTGGCAAATACTCCTTATTTGCTCTTGATAACCAAGGGGTTTGGTATAGTAATATTAATAGTTTAACTTTATTTATTAATCTCCGATATGAAATTAGGGATTTATGGATATGAAACTTAAAGATACTTTTTACATTCT
This sequence comes from Bacteriovorax sp. BAL6_X, assembly GCF_000443995.1. NCBI lineage: Bacteria > Pseudomonadati > Bdellovibrionota > Bacteriovoracia > Bacteriovoracales > Bacteriovoracaceae > Bacteriovorax > Bacteriovorax sp. BAL6_X. The sequence continues at coordinate 229,597 of NZ_AUMC01000008.1, read as the reverse complement.
CTTAGTTGTACTTTTTATCGCGTGTAAACCTGTTAGTAATACAGGCCGTGATAATGCTAACTCGTCAGATACTTCTGATCTTACGAAGAGGCATCAGATTACACTTATTGAAGTTTCTTCAAACCAATTGATTCTCAATGGGACAAATCTATCAACGATTAGTGCAGTCAAAACAAAGAATGGGCCCCAGGTTATCAATTTAAATATCTTATCAAAGTCAGCAAATATGGTTAGGTTAGGGGTTCCTAATGGTTTAAAAATCGTTGGTGGCTTTATCTATGACCTTATTGTAACAGATGCATTCGGACAAACTGTAACTTCTGTTAGTTTTGATGTTCAAAATAGTTCAATCTCAACAAGTAAAATTCAAGACGGCGCAATAACGAATTCAAAGTTAAGCTCTCTGGGGGCATCAAGTGCTGGCCAAGTTTTGCAGTATAACGGAGCTTCATGGGTTGCTGTTGACTATCTAGGTGGGTCTAACTATTTAGGACGTCTCATTCTTGATACAGGAGGAGTCACAGCTCCTTCAGTTGCCGGAGTCAATAATGGGGACTTCTATGTTGTTAACGATGCTGCTCCAGTTGCTGGTGATTTAAATGGTGATGGTAATATTGAAACTTTCACAGCGGGTGATATTATTCGTTTTAATGAATCAACGAATAAGTGGGACCTTCAATTAAGTAACGGGAGTTACGCTGGACCTTGGGATATAAGTGGTTCACATATTAGACGTAGTGGTTCAGGTGGAAAGGTAACAATCTCTGATGATCCATATGAAGGGCCATCTAAGTTAACTGTGAGTGGAAATATTGCAGGGCCTACAACTGCGGAAGAAAGTATTCTTTTACACGTGGGTGGAAATGTTGGTACAGGGCTTGGCTCTAGTTGGGCAAGAGCACTATCTTTTGGTTTAAGACAAGAACACAACGCTACGATGGGTGTTTATGGTAGTAACACAAATATTGGTGGAATGAATTACTTCTTTATCGATGTTGATGGAGATGGTGATAGCTTAACTTCTAGCTTTTGGAATTCTGCAGAGTTTTTCATTGATTCAGCAGGGCGCACATCAATTGGTGGTACTCCAGATCCTCTCTATCTTTTCTATGTTTATGGAAATTCGGGAGTCAATGGTAATTTAAATATTTCCTCAACTGTAACAGCGGCCAACTTTGTTGGAGATGGATCGGGGATAACCAATATTAATGCTGTTAATATGACAAATAGTGGAACAACAACAATTACAGCTGGTAGCTCCGGCCCTGGTGATATCGCCTTCCAATCAGAATCTTCTGACTTTGCTCTATACGATGCAAATGGAAATTTATCTTTTGGACACACATCTAATCTCGGTACATTCAATGCTACTGCTCAAATTGATGTACGTAGTGATTCTGGAGATGCAAGTGGACAATTTTATTCATATGGTGGCAATCAGTCGTCAATCAATCTCGCAAGTTCACAAGGTCTTATTACTGCACCTTCAATGACGACTGCAAATGATATTCTAGGTCTCTTAAACTTTGGTGGAGATACTGGTAGTGGAATAGTAAATACTGCTAGTATTCGTTCGACTGCGACTGAAAATTTTAGTGCAACAAATCTTGGAACAGAGCTGAACTTTTATACGACTGCAAATACAACGAATACACAGCAAGAAAATATGAGACTTACTAATAATGGAAGGCTACTTGTAGGAAGTACTGCTGTTTCTGATACCTCTGGTTATCAAATGGTTGTTGGAGGTAGTACTCAATTGGCCGGTAACCTAAACGTTACAGGCATTTCACAATTTAGTAATACAATTGTTTCAGGGACTCTTTCACACTCAGGAAACCTTTCAACTACAAATCTGACGGCGACTGGGACAATTCAAGGCAATGGGATTACTTCAACAGGCGGACTTACAAATACTGGCGCATTCAATACAACTGGTGCGGCCGTTGTAGATGGAACTCTACAAGTTACGGGGAATGCTACTTTTGATAGTGACATTACTGTAACAGGTGATGTTGATTTTGGTAATATCTCTGTTAATAACATTGCAGGGGATGCAACTACAAGCTCTGCATTTTTTGGACAAGTGACTTCTGCACAGAAAATTATATCTCAAGGTGGAATTGATAATGTTGTGTTTAAAGGTGGGACGTTAAATAACTTTGAAGTATTGGTTGATAATGGGGCCGGTATCAAGCTTGGGAATTTAAATACGGCGGGAGCAGTCGGCTCAAACCTACCTGTGACAATATCTACCGCAAATACAGACCGCATGACTGTAACTGCCGCTGGGCGTGTAGGTGTCGGTACAACAACTCCTTCTGAGCAACTTCATGTCGTAGGGAATCTAAGAGTTCAAGGATCAACAGACTGTACTCTTGGAGGTGGAGCTGGTGCAACGAATTGTACTTCAGATGAAAGACTCAAAGACAATGTGACAGAAATCGATCATGCCCTTGATAAAATAAAGGCCCTTAAAGGTGTTGAGTTTAACTGGAATGAGAAGTCTCTATCTCCTGGGATGCACTCGATTGGTGTGATTGCTCAAGATGTGCAGGCACAATTTCCAACGGCCGTTATTGAAAATGCTGATGGTTGGTTATCTGTTGATTATGCTGTACTTGTATCACCACTTATTGAAGCGGTAAAAGAACTCGATGGCAATTTGGCGATGTTCAAACTTATGAGTGAGGGGGTTGAATCTCAGGTAGCTCAAAATACACGTGAGATAGCTTCTCTAAAAGAAGAGAATAGTAAGCTTAAAGAAGAGAATGAAGAAATGAGAGAAGCTCTTTGCTCACTAAATCAAAGTTTTAAGTTCTGTCAGTAGGTGATTGCGTTTGTCAGCTATTATAGGCGCTTTAGCTGGCCGTCCTATTCCTAAGTCCTCAATATCACATCTTTCTAGAGGCAAGAAGAGCAATATTTTATAATGCTGAAATAACGTAAGTGTTTATTCGTGTTTATTTAAAGTTAAGGAATATTTTGGCGATAAGTTATTGGGATACTTGGGAAAGGTAATGAATCGTATACTATTAATTTCAATATTTTTAAGTGCTTTTATCGGCTGTACACCGCAGATGAATTCTTTAAAGCAGGCAAGCTGTGATGATGGGCACTACTTTGATGAAATCACTAGAAGCTGTATTCTTGATGTTTCTCCAAAGGCACCGGTTATTACAACAACTTCAGTTTCTATGCTTGAAGATGATGCCATGACAAGTTTTCCAATTTCTTTTACAGATCAAAATGGAGGAATACCTACTTCATGCACAATTGTTGATAGCTCAACAGGTCTAAACCAAACAATAACGATTGGCTCAATGACGTTTGAAAAGGTAAACACTTGGCAAAATGCAATGAACTTCTCAGAGCTTTATCTAGAGTTAGTAGATAACCCAACAGTTTCTGCTGGGGCCGAAGTAGTCTCAATAACAACAAATACAATTACTGTTCAAATTGATGCAGGCTTTTCAACTTCGTTGCAAATTATTAATGCAATAAACTCTAGTGCAACAATTAATCCAATCATCGTTGCTACGATTACAGGTCCGAATACGACGGAGAGTCCGACACCTGGGATTAAAATGTTAGGTGCAACTTGCGAATGTATTAGCGGTACTTGTTCGATGAATATTGAACCTTCTCGTCATTTTAATGGATCTTCACATATTGATTTTTATATTAGTGATGATGATGGTGATAGCGCTGTTTCAAGATTATATGTTGATGTGACAAATATTGATCAAGCTCCAAGTGTTGCGGCGACAAGAAGCACAACTGTAAGTGAAGATTCTCTAATTACTTTTGAATTCGATAGTGAAGTCAATGAAGTCCCTGTCTCTGGCTACTTTGATTATGATGGTGACTTTGCAACTTATTGTGTTGCTAGCTCGGTACATGCAAGTGTACAAAACTCAGATATCTCATGTAATTGCTCACTAGGTAAGTGTACGTTAGCGTTTACAACTAGTACAGATTACTTTAATGCGGCGATAGAAGATATGGTTGAGTACCAAATTTATGCAAATGGCCAGTATTCAAATACTGGAGTTGCTTCAGTTCGTGTGACTGAAGTTGATGATGAGCCAGTTGCTGCAAATATTATTACAGTAACTGTAGACGAAGATAGTACAGGGACGCCTGGGGCCCAAACTGCAGTAGGGCTTTATTTTCCAACAGCATCAGATGATTCTTACATGGGATTTCCAAGTTCTGATCTACGTTATAAATTTAAAAACTTAACAAGCTATCCAGATATTCAAGGCTCTTGTACAGGAGCTCCTGGTGATACATTCCACGCTAATAGTGTGGATGATGCTACTTTTTGTAATCTCTTTTTTGATGGAGATGCAAATGGTGTCTTTACTGTTGAGTATCAAATTTCAGATTCACCGCTACCTTTAACGAGTATGGCCGACTTTCATACAACTGGTTATATCAATGTGGTCATCAACGCTAAGAATGATCCACCTGTTGTGGCAGGTGGCCCATTTACTCACACTATGAATGAGTCTTCAGACTGGAATAGTGTAAGTGAAACAATTACTCTTGGAAGTGTTTCTGATGTCGATAATACAATGTCATCTCTTACGGTTTACTTTATTGATGGAAGTGGAAACCGTATCAACACGATGGCAGGACAAGGCTCTCTTGCTGGCACTGAGGGAACAATTAAAGATTGTGCGATTTCTTCAGGTGGTTCTATCACATGTTTATATGAAACATTAAACGGTAATAGTGCTAATACAATAGGAACACCTGATGACTTCCAATTTGTTGTTAGGGATTCAAGTAGTGCGGAGTCAGTTGTACAAAGTCTTGATGTTATTGTTCAAGAAACTTCTGATGCTCCTGTAATTTGTAATTACTCTGTTTATGATCGCCGCGCAGGTCGTACTGAATGTGGTGTAAATAATTGTATTGGTCATGGGGCACCTAGCTTCAATCCTACTTCTCACGTAAGTGATAATCCTGTTGTTTACTTTGATCGTACTAATGGGCTTTGTTATGAATCAGTTGACACAGATGACTGGGCAGTTGCTTCAAATAATGGGGTTCAAAATGCGAGCTTTATGAGTGATGTTATTGTAGGTGAAAAAGAAGATATTATTATTGATAATGTTATTATTAGTGAAGGTGGTAGCATTAATGAAGCTTCTCAAACGGTAACGATTGAAAATATTGTTTCAACTAATAATGTACTTATACAACCAATGAATATTCAATTCTTAAAGGATACTGACCTTGATGGTGAATATAGTGAAGCAGGGGATCTTGCAGTAGTAACAGGCGCTATGGCCAGTGGAGTAATTGATAATGGAATTTCAATTAATGAAGTATTAAGAATTAAAATGATCCCAACGGCGTCACAATATGGGGAAACGACAATTTCATTTGATCTTGTCGATAATGGTACAGGTTCACCAAGAACATCTGTTTCGTTTAAAGTTAGAGTTGAGCCTCAAACGGTTGCTCATCACGGTTGGGCCGATGTTAAAGCTCTAGGAACTAAAGTTGATCACTTTGGTATTCGAGTTGAATCTAGCTTTACATGTTCTCATTCACTAACAAAGTGCGATGGTGGAAAAGAGTGTTACGGAACGGTTTCGCCCGCAACTAGTAATGTCGTACCTGACTCAGCTGGTGCTATATATCGTACGGCGGCCAATCAGTGTTACTACTCAACAGGAACGACTTCAAATGATTGGGTTTTAATTAGTAAATCTGTTGCCTGTAATATTTCAGAAGTAAATCGCGATTATACGTCTAATGGCCTGCTAGAAGATACAACTACGACATGTGATGATCTTAATAGTGCAAGCTGTATTGGAGATGTTACATATGATTCAAGTGATGCTTCATCTGTTAGCGTTGTCTTTAACTCACAAACAGAGACATTACTTGCAAGCGATAACGACGGAAAATTCTTATTTAATACAGGCTACCGTGCAACTACGGATGAAGATTGTTTTTATTCTGACGGGACAAATTGGATTCCATATCATGGGACCTCAAGTGTAAGTGTTGAGTGGGAAGACTTCACTGTTGGTACGTCTGGTGCAATTCAAGGTTATAATATTTATCGTAAGAAAGCAGGGCCTCTACATACATTCAACTATAGTAATCCTTTAAATAGAGATCTAATTACTTCTTCTAATACTTATATTGATAACGGTGAGAACTCACGTTTAGCACCTGTTCCAAATCACACTTATGTCTATGAAGTAAGACCTGTTTTAAATTTTACGAATCAGCTTGGTGACAATGAATCACTTGAGATTACAACAAATAATAATGTTGCAAAATTAACAGTAGTTGCTCCACAAGAAAACTTTGCATTCGTCCATCGTTGGATGGTTAATAAGAAAGCTTGTGAGATGATGCATTCAGATTCATTTATTGATAGTAATTATGTTTGTGAATATAAAGGCTTTGGTGACACTGCTTCAGCTCTTGGTACAATTGGTTCAATTTATGACTTTGGAAAGGACTTACTTGTTCCTCGTTTTGAAATGGGATGCCCGTACTCTAAGACAAGTTGTGATACGACAGATGGCCAATGTATTGCTCAGAACTTAGGTGCATATGATGGGCCAGACGGGTCTATTTTCTATGAAAGATCAACAGGTACTTGCTATGTAAAAAATGGGGTATGGCAAAACTTTGCAACTCATACTTTAGATTCTGCAGTAGCATTTCAATCTTTCTTACCACCTTTAACAAATATTACAAATGCAAATGCAGCTAACGCATGTACTACACTTACTGGATCTCCGACTATTGTCGGATATGGTGCTGCGACTACTTATAAACTTCCAGATCGTGATGAGCAGATCGCTTATAGTGCTTGGGATGTAAGAGCTACTTCTGATGCAAATATTGAAGTTGTGGAAAGGGGACTTGCACTTAATTCTTCAAGTAAATGTAATGCATCAGGGGCAAGTGGTCTAGAATCATCATATATGGATATTGATAATTTAAGTTCTTCAGATATTCATACTATCCCAGGAACAAACTCTTCAGGAATTCGCTCTCTTCATACAGGTTCTGTATTTACACAAGACTGTATATCAGCTTTTGGTGTACAAGATGCTGTAGGAAATGTGGCTGAGATTTCAAATACAGTATATGGCTTCAACTCTAATATCTACTCATTTGCTTCAATCGTTTCGACTAAGGCCGATATCTATGGTGGGACAGGGGATTACATAATGGATTCTTATATTGGGCCTTGTAATGACTCTGATGGGGACAATATTTGTGATCTTGAGCTTGATAGTCACTTATTTGAGAATGTATCAGATTATAGTGCTAGATACTTTAACTATGTTTTTGGTATTCCAATTTCTAATGCGGCCAAGGCCACAGAAGATGCTATGCCTGGAAGTGTGATTAATGATTATACGCTAAGAATCGGATCAACAGCTGGAATAACTAACTCTCAACTTCATGATGATGAGATCTTTAGAATCTTTAACAACACTGATGGAGTAAACGGAAATATGGTTAGTGGTGGGGATTATGAAAGTCTTTCTGGGGCCGGTGTCTATGCATTTGAGTTTCTTCCAGATTCTGAGGCGAGCAGTAGAATTGGTCTGCGTTGTGTTATCGAACTTGATCCAAATCAGTATGACTAATTGGTGCTAACATTTGAAATTATGCTATAATCTTCAAGTATCAAGTCAATGAATGATTCTTGGGAGAAGGTTATGTTCTTTGGTCGCAATCGTGCTGGAAAATCACAAGACTTAGGGAAGGGAAAAATCATTTCTTTTCTTAATCAAAAAGGTGGAGTTGGTAAAACAACGATGTGTTTTAATACGGCACATGCCTTGGCCCACAAAGGTCATAAGGTTCTAGTTATTGATATGGATCCTCAGGCCAATATGAGTTACCTTTTTGGACACGATGAAAGCCGTAATAGCATCAGTATTTTCAACTTGCTACTAAACTCTGTAAAAGAGCTTAAGCATTTACATTCATCAACTATTTTTGAAAAAGTTGTTTTAAAAACTGATGTGGGAGTCGACCTTCTTCCTTCGGCCCAAGAGTTATCTGGATTTGAATTATGTGTGGCCGCCATAAGTTCTCCAAGGCAAATGATTTTAAAGAAATATATTGAGCAAGCTGGAATTAGAAAACGCTATGACTATATTCTTATTGATTGCCCTCCAACGCTTGGGCTTTTAGTTGTTAATAGTATTTGTGTGAGTGATGGAGTCATTGTTCCCTTTAGGCCAGATGACTTTTCAATGAAGGGCCTAGAGCACTTCTATGGAATGCTCTCAGATATTGAGGATATGGAAATTGTTAAGCTTCCTGAGATCATCACGCATATTCCAAATTTAATGGACACTAGACGTAAGCAAGAGGAGAGTGATCTTGATGAAATTAAGGAACTTATTCGTAAAGTAACTGGAGATGACCGCTTTATTGCTCCATTCTTTAATAAGGCCCAGATTGTGAAGTCTCAGGCCGCAAAAAAGTCGATCTACGCCTATAATTCCAAGGAGTATCGACCGCTTCATGAACAATTTAATAAAATCGCAAATTTAATTGATTCATGGAACGATTCGACTTTATAACTATAGTATAAGAGATAAAAAGGAGCTTTCGTGGCCACTATTAAGAACCCATTATATGTTGTAACTAACGAAGGACGTGACGTGGAAGGTGTCGCTACTTATCTTGAATTATTGGTAAAGAAATTTGGTTTGCAACCATTTCTTGATATTATGGATTCAATGATTGCGATGCTAACGAATCAGGTTGGAAATTACGGCTTTTTCATTGCCCTTCAAAAATTTATTGACCACATGGCCGCTCAAATAGAAAAAGTAGTGGAGTTTGCTTCACGCATTATTTAAAAAATGCTAGACTCCGATACATATTGACTTAAGGAGTTCATTTTGCAAATACAAGAAAGAGTTGACGCACTTATTTCAGAATTCAAAGGTTTTGGTGATTGGGAAGATCGCTATATGCATATCATCTCTCGTGGAAAAGAGATGGAATCTCTACCTGAAGACTTACAAAAAGAAGAGTATAAAGTGAAAGGATGCCAGTCTCAAGTATGGCTAATTCCTGAGCTTAAAGATGGTAAGGTTTACTTTCGCGCCGATAGTGATGCTGCCATCGTTAAGGGAATTGTTTCAATACTTGTAGGTGTTTATTCAGATGCCACGCCGGATGAGATCCTCGCAACAAGGCCTGAGTTTTTAGATACAATAGGTCTTCGACAGCACCTTTCAATGTCTCGTGCCAACGGGCTTTCAAGTATGATTAAGCAAATTTCAATGTACGCACTAGCATTTAAAACTAAAATTCAAATGGGCCTATAAAAGGGAATTTAGAGATGTATTTAAATAATATTCGACCAAGAAGAAATAGAAAGAATCATGCGATGAGATCTCTTATGCGTGAGACGACTCTGACTGTTGATGATCTTATAATGCCTTTATTTATTATCGACGGGCAAAATCAAACAGTTCCTGTAACATCAATGCCTGGGATTAATCGTTACTCTCGTGATCTTATCGTTAGGGAAGTAAAAGAACTTTGGAATTTAGGTATTAAGTGTGTTTCACTATTTCCTGCTCTTGATGATTCAATTAAAGATCGCTTTGCTACTGAATCAAAGAATCCAAATGGCCTTCTTCAACAGACAATTAAAGATATTAAGGATGCTTGCCCTGGTATGCTTATCATGACAGATGTTGCAATGGACCCTTACTCAAGTGATGGCCATGATGGGCTTGTTTGTGAAAAGACTGGTGAGATTTTAAATGATGAAACACTAGATATTCTTGCGGCCATGGCACTTGCGCAGGCCCAAGCGGGAAGTGATATTATTGGCCCATCAGATATGATGGATGGCCGTATTGCCGTTATTCGTGAGGCCCTTGATAGTGATTCGTTCACAAATACTCAAATTATGTCTTATACGGCCAAGTATGCTTCGGCATTTTACGGACCTTTTAGAGATGCTCTTGATAGTGCACCTAAAGCAGGTGATAAGAAGACTTATCAAATGGACTCTGCCAATACAATTGAGGCCCTACGTGAAATTGAACTTGATGAAGCTGAGGGAGCAGATATCTTAATGGTTAAACCAGGAATCAGCTACCTTGATATCATCGCTAAGATGAAAGAGCGTACCAATCTTCCAGTTGCTGCTTATAATGTGTCAGGTGAGTATGCAATGGTAAAAGCTGCTGCCCAGAACGGTTGGGTTGATGGCGATGCCGTAGCAATGGAGATGTTAACGAGCTTTAAACGAGCCGGATGCGATATGATTTTAACATATTTCGCTAAAGAAGTGGCCGTACAATTTGCCAAAAACTAAATCTGTTTAATCTTTTACTTTAATAGGGATGTAGGCCTTAGCTCTTTTTTCGCGGGCCTGCTTTTCTTTCACTGAAGCAATACCAACTAAAATACCGACGATGATAACAGGAATCCACATAATCACTCCTTGGTTCCTTTCCTAAGGATATTATATCATCGTTATCGGATAATATTTGATAAATCTAAGTCAATTTTTTGTGAACTTCAGCTAAATACTTGAATCTACGTAATCTATTAAGTCTCGGGCCGACTTTTTTGTGCCATCCTTAAACCACTTTGCCTCTGGATAACTGACAATATGGATACCTTCACGGCATTTTCCAAGGCAGTCACTTGATGTCACCCTAACAACGCCCTTTCCATATTTCTCATTGAAATAAGACTTTAATTCGCTTTTTAAGGCCATGGCATCTTCAAGCATAGGACAATCATTCTTCTTGCAGCTCTTGCAAATAAAGATGTGCTTTTTAAAGAGATTAGTGTCGTGTTCTTTTGCCATATAGAGTCCTAAGCTGTTATTATAACTAAAAAATTTTAAGGAATTTATACTATGGATTTTTGCCAAATTCTATCATCAAAACAAAAAGCATTACAAATTAATTTAGATAATAAGGTTTACGGCAGTTTCGCAGAAATTGGCGCAGGTCAAGAAGTTGCACGCGAGTTCTTTAGAGCTGGTGGAGCGGCCGGTACTGTTGCTAAGACGATGTCTGCTTATGATATGAAAATCTCTGATGCGATCTACGGAGTGGAAGCGTCGGGACGTTATGTTTCACAAGGTCGTTTACATACGATGCTAGAGACTGAATTTTCAAAGATGTATAAGCGTCTCAAGGATCAAAGAGAAGAAGGAACGAAATTCTTTTGCTTTGCCGATACTGTTGCTGCAAAAAGTTACTCGGGACGCGGTGAGTGTCATGGTTGGCTTGGTGTTCGTTTTCAACATGAAGCAGGAGCTGCTCCATCTGATCTTATTCTTCACGTAAATATGCTGGATCAAGAAAATCTTCAACAACAAGAGGCCATTGGTTTTCTTGGTGTAAATATGATTCACAGCTGTTTCTATAATACTAATGATTCTTCTCATCTCGTTTCATCTCTAATGGATAACCTTTCAGCAAGTCGTTTAAGAATTGATATGATTGACGTTAGAGGCCCTGCTTTTGATGGTGTTGATCCGCGTATTCTTTCTTTAGAGCTTGTTAAAAGAAAGTTTACTTCGGCCGTGATGTTTGATGAGAATGGTAAAGTTGTTCAAATCAAGGATTACTTATATCGCAAACCACTTGTTGTTCTTAGAGGTTCTTTTAGACCACCAACAAAGGGTAATGTTGACGCTCTTAAAGTTGGGCGTGAGCTATTATGTACAAGTGAGAAATGTGAGAATGTTGTGACTCTTTCAGAGATCTCAATGTCAAAGCTTCTTTCACGTTCATCATCAATTGATAACGCTGACTTCTTAGCTCGTGTTGATTTACTTGCAAAGATAAAGCAAAAAGTTTTGATCACAAATTTCGCTTCATATTTCGAATTAAATCAATTCTTGCAACCAATTGCTAAGAATCAAATTGCCTTTATCACAAACACATATAACTTAAATGAAATTTTAAATATCAAGCACTATGAGAATACGTCCTTTGGTATCCTTGGTGGTTTAGGTGAACTTTTTGGCCTAAATACTAAATTATATCTCTATCCATGTGCTGACGATAATGATTCTAAGAAGCGCTTAAGTTTTGCGGATGTTACTTATGATAGCTCGCTAGAGTTCCTTGTTAAGTATCTTCGTGAAAACAAGCTAATCGTTGATCTTGAAGGTTATGATCATGATGCATCAGGAATCTGGTCTCGAACAGTTATCGAGATGATCGAAAAGGATGAGAGTGGTTGGGAAAATATGCTTCCAGAGGAAGTCGTTGAATTAGTTAAAAGTAACAATCTATTTAAGAATTAAGAGATCAGCATGAAAAAGATTCTAGGTATTGCTATAGGCCTTTTTGTTTTAATAAGCGCTTGTGTTTATTTTATGCTCTTAGGCTCTTTCCCTGTAATGCATGGAAGTCTTAAAATCGATGGACTTAATGGTTTAACAAAGATTTATCGTGACCACGAAGGTGTTGTTCACATCGAAGCGGACTCCCGCCATGATATGAATTATGCTCTTGGCTTCTCAATGGCCAGTGATCGTAGTTTTCAATATGAGCTAATTAGTCGTGCTGGACAGGGAAGACTTGCCGAAATATTAGGCCCTGATCTCATCCCCGTTGATAAGCTATTTCGTACATTAAATTCAAAGTATATTCGTGACGGCATTTTAAAGACTCTAGATCCTATCGTTAGAAAAGATCTTGATTCATTTATGGCCGGCTATAATTACTATCTTGAAAATAATGTACGGCCAATTGAATTTTTCTTATTAGGAATTAAACCAAAGAAAATTGATCTTGAAGATATATATGGTGTCTTCGTATATCTAAATTATAGTTTTTCTCCATTTATAAGAAATGAAGTTGCTTATCAAAGTATTATGGCCAAGGTTAAACATCGCGACTTCAAATATCTATTCGCTAATAACGAAGTTGACTTTTCAAAACGCTTAAGACGTGTCGTTGATGCAAACTTTATCGACTATGAATCTCTTTTAAAAGGTATCGGTACATTTACAGGCTCAAATGCTTGGGCAATCTCTGGCAAAAAGACAAAGTCTAGAAGCCCAATTCTTGCAAGTGATCCTCATATTAACTTCTCCGCACCAAATATTTGGTATGAAGCAAATATAAAGAATAAAGAAGAAGGCTTTCATATGTATGGCCACTTCCTACCACTTATTCCATTTCCGGCCATGGGACATAATCGTAAGCTAGGTTGGGGATTAACTATAAGTTATACAGATGATGTTGATCTCTATCAATTAGATGATGATTTTGAAGTTATTCGTATTGAGGATTCACTAATAAAAGTTAAGGGAGAAGACTCGATTGATTTTCAAATTAAGTGGAGTGAAAAAGGACCGGTTGTTAATGAGATCGTTGAGGCCGTTAATAAAGACGCTAAGAATATCGCCGCTCATTTTAGTTTCTTTCAAGACGGCAATAAACCTATTGAAGGATTTTATGGGCTAGGGCGTGCAAAGAACTTAGACGAAATTAAGAAGGCCACAAGTATTGTAAAGTCACCCGGCCTAAATATTGTCTATGCTGATGCTGATGGTAATATTGCTCGACTAATTATGGGGGACAGTTATAAGAGGTCTCATCCTCTTGAGTCTGATCTTGTACAAACTCCTGATCGAAAAATTTTAGGAACTTATACATTTGACGAGAAACCACATGAAATTAATCCTAAAAGTGGTTTTGTTGTTTCTGCTAATGATGCACCTAAGACAATGAAGGAAGGAATCTATCATCGTGGTGGTTGGCATTCTGATAATCGCTACAATACAATCCTCAAGTCACTCGAACTTCGTGAAAACTGGGATATGGATTCTCAGAAGATGGTACAAACTGCAAGCTTTAGTTCAAATAATCGCAAGATGCAGAAAATCATTCATAATGCAGTTAAGAAATATCCGATGAACTCTCTTGAAGAAGAGGCCCTTGAAGTTTTTATGGATTGGAAAGGACACTCGCGTAAGGAGCAAGTTGCACCTTCTATATTTCATGAAACTAATATGCGTATTCGTAAACTTCTAATGGATGAGATGGGAGAGGACTACACTAAGTATTGCAAGGCCATTAATTCTTGGATTTTCTACTATCGTCTACTTGATACACCATTTGATAGTTGGTGGGATATTGAAAAGACTGCTCCTGTTGAAGATCGTGATTTAGTGATCTCAATGGCATTTAAAGAGTCTGTTGAATTTTTGAAATCAAAGCTTGGTGATGATATTAGTCAATGGCGTTGGGGGCGTGTTCACCAACTTACGATGCCTCATCCTTTTGCTAAGAATGATTTCCTTGCAAAGCTATTTAACCATGGGCCATATGAGGCAAATGGCTCGATTAATAGCATTAATCATATTCGACGTGTTTCTTGTGACAGTGGGCATACGCCGGTAACTGGTCCTAGTACTCGTCGTCTTATCGATTTCGCTAATGTTGATATTTCTTATGGAATTCTACCTTTAGGAAATTCTGGCCATATGCTTTCCCCATATTATGATAATCAGAGAGAGCGTTTTATGAATGATGAGTATCGTCCTCAAATTTTTAGCTTTGAGCTGATGAAGAAGTCTGGCCCTAAAGTATTAACTCTAAGGCCTTTGTAAATTTTATTTTAATCGAAGTTTAGACGAGCGATTAGGTGCATTCCATCTGTCGCTCGCAAGTTCATTTGCAATCTGCTGTGAACGATCAAAATTCACGTCTTCTGGCGAATAGGTGACACCAGGATCTTGTTGAACGTGAAGAGTTTGAGTTGGGAAGGCAAAGTTAATTTCATGCTTTTTTGCGGCCCTCAGAATATCGAGTAAGAATTTATGCTTCTCATTTAATTCATCATCCCAGCTTGGCACTTCCCAGAACATATACACGAGAATATTTAGTGAGCTTGCTCCCATGCTATTAAAATAAACTTGGAAATTATCCTTTCTTGTCATTGGGTGAGCAACGATAATTTGTCGAATACTTTCACAAAAATTTTCTATCTTCTCTGGTGGTGTCGCATAATCGATTCCAAGAGTTGTATTAAAGCGACGAAATCTTCTGCGCCCAAGATTGTCGATATTTGCGTTGATCAGATTTCCATTTGGAACGGATAAGAGCGAGTTGTGAAATGTTCTGATTCGAGTCGATCGCATTCCGACTTCTTCAATAATACCTTCGATATCATTGTTAATCTTAACCCAATCTCCAATTGTGAATGGATTATCAAAGAGAACCGTGAATGAACCAAAGAGGTTCGAAATTGTATCCTTGGCAGCTAGAGCAAAGGCGATACCACCAATTCCCATACCTGCAAGGATTGACTTCATGTCTAGCTCTAATGCATCTCCAATAAAAATGATACCGACAGCATAGATAAAGAATCTGGCGGTCTTTCTTATAAGTGGAACAACAATATCATCAAACTTATTTTCAGTTTCACGTGCCTTATCTTCAAGATAGAGACAGATAACTGTTAAGAGTTGGTTTAAGATAAATACGACGGATATGGCCATGACAATATCACAGGCCTTAACGACTAGAACAAGCGCATCTGAAGGGAGGTCAATCCAAGTCGCCAGGGTCTGAAAGACATAAGCAAAGGCAAGGCTTCCAAATGGTGATGTTAGTCTATTCTGTTGCTTTTCTGTAAATGTGATATTTCTCTTTTTTAGAATTGAAATCGTCTTCGCCGCAATATAGTGGCGTACAATACGATCTATAATAAAGCTAAAAAGAGTAATGACTAAAAGTAGAATCCAGTGAATATTTAATAAAAGAAATCTTTGATGAAAAGTCCAAGCTGGAAGGTACTCTTTTAGTCGATCTTTCGGTGACTGACTATATACGACATCTTTAGCAACTTTTTTACCTTTTAATGAAAGATCATAAAAGCGAAGTGATGTCATTGTTTCTTTAGTAAAGAGCCAGACCATTTTATCATCACGTTGTACTTGGCGAATGGAAATCTCCACATTGTGATCTTTATTTTCTACTTGTACGACTTCTTTTCGATAGTACCAGATTCCATCAGCAACTTTTCGTGGAATATTTTTTACATCAATATATTCGATGCGATCAAAAACAGTAATAAGTGTTCTCGAGAAATCTTTTAACTTGAAGTCTTTAACAGTATTTGGAATATGACGGCCATCTAGGGCAAGTATCGCTTGATCGAGACCCTGGTCATTACCGAGCTTATAGGCCTTCATGGATTTTAAAAAATAATTCATGGTCGCGCGAGGTGAGCTCAAGTCGAGGGGAGGTAGTTTTTGGCCAAAGGCCTGAGACTTAATGATTAAAATAAAGGCAAGAAAAAGTTTTAGAAAAAATTTATTCATAATAATCTCATTTATTTCGAAAAAAAAATTGGTTACCTTGACAATTATAAAACACGTCCCATCTTATTAGTAGAAGGGGAAAATTACCTCATGATTTTAGGTGTTTATACCCAAAAAATTGCGTGGAGGAATTTTTATGAATAAGTACGATTCAATCGTTGCAGGCAGTCTTGATATTGCCCAATCACTTCTCGTGGAAAAGAAGAATACTCAACTATCTGAGTGGCACCTAGCTTACGGGCTGGTAAAGAATCCTTCTTCTTTCTCATCAAGAGCATTAAAAAATAAATTAAAAGATATTAAATCAGAAATTGAGCGCTTGCCTCAAGCTTCTCAGGAAGTTTCTCTCGATAACGTAAGACCTACTGCAGGGCTTAGTAAGTGGCTCACATTAGCATCTTCGAATGCTATTCAATCTGGCCGTCAAGAAGTAACTGAAACTGACCTTCTAAAACATATTGTCGCAACTCTTTCGTCCCTCAATATCGATCCTAATACCTTTAGTTCTGCTATGAATGGAGATGATGAAGAAGAGGTTCCGGCCTTCCTGACAAACCTGAATGAAATGGCCACAGAAGGCAAACTTGATCCAGTTATTGGTCGTTCGAAAGAAATCCGAGCGGTAATGGAAATCCTTGGGCGTCGAGGGAAAAATAATCCTGTCTTAGTTGGACCTGCCGGAGTTGGTAAAACAGCTATTGTTGAAGGCCTTGCGGAAATGATTGTCAAAGGAACTGTTGCAGATGTACTTGAAGGTAAAACGGTCTACGCTCTTGATATGGGGGCTCTAATCGCCGGCACTAAGTTTCGCGGTGAGTTTGAAGAGCGTTTACAAAAACTTTTAAAGTATATAAAGCAAAATGCGGCAACGTCGATTCTCTTTATTGATGAAATTCATCAGTTAGTTGGTGCAGGTAAAACTGATGGTGCTATGGATGCGGCCAATCTTTTAAAGCCAGCACTGGCAAGAGGTGAACTAAATTGTATTGGTGCAACAACTGATGAAGAGTATCAAAAGTATATTCTTGGAGATAGTGCTCTGGAAAGACGCTTTCGTGCCGTTCCTGTAAATGAACCTTCAAAAGAAGATGCTATTGAAATATTAATGGGGATTCGCGAGAAGCTAGAGATTCATCATGGAATTAAGATTTCTGATGATGCAATTTTCAACTCCGTTATTTTATCTGATCAATATATTACAGATAAGAATTTACCCGATAAGGCCATCGACCTTGTTGATGAAGCGGCAAGTGCACTTAAACTCTCTGCTGAAGCAATGCCTGCAAAACTCGTGGAGTTAGAAGCTGAAATTCGCTCAAAGAAAGTGAATATGCAAATTGATAAGGACAATGAAAAACTGGCCAAGGAAGTTGAAGAGCTTGAAAAAAAATTCAATGAGCAAAAGAGCTCATGGGAAGAAGAGGTTCTTTCTCTTAAGCGTGTCTCAGAGTTAAAAAATCAAAGAGACAGGCTAAGTTTTGAACTAGAAGCTGCTGAGAGAAATCAGGACTATGAAAAAGCTTCAATGATAAAATATTCTCAGTTACCAGAAGTTGAAAAAGAGCTTGAATCTTGTCATCACGACTGGGTCCTTGCGACTAAAGATATTGCTCTTGTCATCTCAAGACAAAAGGGGATTCCAGTTGAGAAAATCCTTAAGTCAAAACAAGCACAGATCTTACAACTTGAAGGCTTCTTAAAGTCTCGTGTCTTCGGACAAGATGAAGCATTAACTGAAATTGCAGATACAATTGTTTCGGCCCACGCTGGCCTGACTGATCCTTCTCGACCACTAGGTTCGTTCCTCCTAAAAGGTCCTAGTGGTGTCGGGAAGACTGAGACAGCAAAGGCTTTATGTGAGTTCTTGTTTGATACACAGGATAATTTAATTCGTTTTGATCTTTCTGAATTTAGCGAAAAACACTCAGTGAGTAAGCTCATTGGTGCGGCCCCTGGTTATGTTGGTTATGAAGAAGGTGGTGTTCTAACTGAGGCGGTTAGACGCCACCCTTATTCTGTAATTCTCTTTGATGAGATTGAAAAGGCCCATTATGACTTTGGCGACATTCTATTACAAATTTTGGATGATGGTAGGCTAACAGATAATAAAGGACGAACAATTGACTTTAAAAATACGATTATCCTTTTGACGACAAATGCAAAAGTTGTTGAGACTGCCTTTAAACCTGAAGTTCTTGGAAGACTTGATTCAGTGTTAACATACAATGCACTTGATCGCTCAATTATGAATTCGCTAATTGATAAGCAAGTGCGATTACTTAATTCAAGATTACTTGGACGTAAGCTTAAGGTCGATTTATCAGAAAGTGTACGCACTAGACTCAATGAACAAGGCTATAGTGAGGCATACGGAGCAAGGCCTCTTGCTTCAATCTTTAATCGATTAGTTACAAGACCTTTGTCAAAAGAAATAATGGCACATGACTTAGAAGAAAAAGACTTAAAAATCGACTATAAAGATTCTCAAATAGTAATAAACTAATCAGACTAAGGGCTACTTTTTAAAAGGAAGTAGCTCTTTTAAATCTTCATGATATTTCTTTAAATTTATATTCTGGTTTTCTACGTGGTTTGCAATAGCATGATGAAGTTGTGGGTTCTTTAAATGGTGCCAAGACTCAATTTCAATCGGTCTAAAGCCTCGGTAGAGCTTTTGTTCTCCTTGAGCACCGGCTTCAAATACCTCTAGTCTATTATCGATGCAATACTCCATCGCCATATAGTAGCACATTTCAAAATGCAAAAATTCATATTTACTTTGATGAAGAGGGTGAATTCCCCAGTAGCGTCCATACAACTTAGTTTTTGATTCAAAAAATAGGGACATGGCAATAATTGAATCTTCTTTATAGGCCAGGTGGAAAAAACAATTGTCTAGGGTGTTTAGGCCAAGAAAGAAGTCGAGTGTTAGGTAGGCATAAGCAGACTTCTTATCAATGGTTGTTAAATATAGGCCATAGATCTGTTTTAGTTGATCTTTAGTGAGTTCACTTGCACAAGTCTTTTTGATCTCAATATCATATAAATGGCAGGCCTTTCGCTCTTTCTTTATGCTTTTTCTTTTATTTTTTTTTAGCCTTGAAAGATAGTCTTCAAATGAAGCGTAATCATTAATGAAATGATACTGAGTCGTAATTTGTTTAAAGAATCCTAAGTCTTTCAGGCAATAATAGCTATTATCTGTAAAATAGTAGTGTTCACTTGATAGTTTTAAATTCTGATACATATCAAAGGATTTTGTAAGCAGTGTCGTATCAAATTCTTGCGTGAATTTACTATTATTAACTGGAGTAAAAGGAATGGCGTGTATGAGTTTAGGATAATACTCAAGTCCCATTCGATGATAGAGGTCGGCCCAGGCCCAATCAAATATATACTCACCATAACTATGAGATTTTATATATGAAATGAGTTGATTGTTATTGGCCGTAAGGTGAGTCGCTTCCCAACCTCTTTCTGGGGATGCACTCCCACTATCTTCAATTAAATTTAGAAAGTGGGAGTTGGCAAAGGTATGCATTCTATTTATTTAATTCTTCTCGAATTTGTAATTCTAGTTGTTGATAGCTAAAACGCTCTAGTGGTTTTCCATTGATAAAGAATGTTGGTGTTCCACGAACTCCAAGCGTCTTACCATCTTCAGCATCTTGTTTTATCCATTCCATAAATTTTGGATCGTGCATATCTTTTTTAACTTTATCTATATCTAGTTCAAGAGTTGTTAAGTAGTTCCAGATTAAGTCAGGACGTGGGTTGTGGTGATTTCCCCAAGCTGGTTGACTTTTAAAGAGTAAATCAAGTGTTTGCCAGTATTGGCCTTGCTTTCTAGCTGCTTCAAGAATTGAAATTGCATAGGCCGAGTTTTTGTGAAAAGCAGCGTAGCGAACAACTAGTTTTATCTGTCCCTCATATTTCTCCATGATCTCTTTTACATATGGCGAAAAGGCACGACAAGACTCGCACTCTGGGTCTAAAAATTCTACTAAGACAACTTTTGCATCATCTGGTCCAAGAGAAGGAGAGTAGTCACGTTCAAATAACTTGTGGTTCTCATTGGCCATGAATCCGAGTTTGGCAGCTTGTTGTTTTTTGTAAAATGTTGCACTAATGGCAAAGACTGCAATAACAGTAACGATTGCAGCTATAATTTTATGACTTTTTTGCATTTAAGAAATCCTTGTTGCTATAAACTTCTAATAAGAATAGTGAAAATAAAATTGTAAAGGCGAAGAATGCCAGCATTGGGATTGAGATAAATCCGAACCAGTTAATCCATTTCTCTGAACATGGGACACCACTTACGCAGGGACTCGCACTTTCCGGAATGACCTTAAGTTGAACGAGGTTGTGATAGATTGAAATGGCCCATCCTGAAATGATAAATGGAGCAGCGTAGAGAATGCTTCGTTTATCATCTTGATAAAAACCAATCAGTAAAATCGCTGCAAGTGGATACATCGTAATTCTCTGCCACCAACAAAGTGTACACGGAACAAATTCCATAATGACACTAAAGAATAGTGATCCTGCTGCTGCGAGTACGGCAATAATCCACATAATAAAGAGGGTGTTTTCTTTGACTAATTTCATGTTGAATATAATAACGAAACTTTAAACAGATGACCAAGTAATTCGTCATCTGTCTAAAGCATTATATTGTCAATTTTTTGTAAAGTGGGTAGGGCTAAAGAGGGTACTCTGGATTGAAGTCCTGCTGGCCTTCATCTAAAACAATAGTAGGCTCGGAAATAACTTCTTCTGATATATCATCAGATGAAATATGATTAGAAGTCGTTCCCATATTGAAAAAGCGCTCAAGATTTTCTTGCATCTTTCTTAATTCTTTCATTATAGAAGCTGATTCTTTACCTTCGTAAGTAAGCTCCTCTAAAAGAATACGAGTAAGGTTCTTATTCATTCTTTTAGAAAGGTTTCTAAGGTGAGCATATTCCGCTGGTAATGGCTCCATCGTTTCAATTTCTTGTTCGGCTTCTTGAACACCGCCACGCTTTGCAGCTGCCACGATTTGCTTTACTTCTTTTACTGTTTTATCTGAGATCATTGGAAGAACGCTGTCTTGTACTTCTTTATCTAGTTTGATGATCTCGTTAGTTACACTTGCATTGATATGACCAAGTTGACGTGCTTTCTTTACATGCTCTGAGGCAAGTGCATCTCTTTTAATTGCACCTTTGATCACACTCTTTGAAAGACCTGTCTTTTGTGCCGTAATGGCAGCAAATGAATCCTGATCTTGCTCTTCTTTTGCCTTCTCAAGCTTCTTTTCCTCTGTTGTTGTTGCAATGACATCAACTTCAATCTTAGTGGCCGTTGGGTTTAGCTCTTCAAAAATTTCGCGTCCACGATTAAGACACTTCTCAAATTCGAGCTTATCAAGAGCTCTTCTAACAAGGTTCTCATCAATTGAGATTAACTCTTGTTCAAGTGATTTGCGATCAACAACATGAACAGGAACTTCTTCAATTCCAAGCTCTTTTAGGGCCTGATATCTTCTAGCACCAGCTAGAAGTTCGTTTTCTTTATTGATTGTTAGAGGATTGATTAGACCAATATTTTCGATACTGATTTTTAATGTCTCAACATCAGTATTAGTTCTTAGGTATTCACTATTTAATTTAATATCATGGATATTAACAGTTGTTGTTTGCATGGTGTCCTCATAATTTACAATTAATCTGTGTGTTGTGTGGACGCTATTTTAATGGGTAATTATATATCTGACCAGAGATGTAAGGTATTTTTAGTAACCACGCCCTGTGTTAACACGTTCAATGATTCGAAGCGTAAGTGTGTGTGGTATTATTGTTAGAATTATTTTAAAGATTTTATTTAGAAAACCTGGAACAATGTAGAATTTGTTTTTACCTAGCGCGTCCATTGTCTCTTTTACTACTTGTTCTGATGAGATTCCACTAAAGTGTTGCCTTTCGACCTTTCCTTGATTGATACGAAATTGAGTATAGACAAGTCCTGGGCAAACAGAGATGACCTGTTTGTTGGTTCCATTTAGATCTCGGCCTAGGGCCAGGCTAAAAGAGTGAAGCATGCTTTTCGAAGCAGCGTAAACACTTTGTCTTGGTACTGGGAAGAAGGCATAGAGAGAGGCGATATTGATAACTTTAAGTTTTTCACTTTGTTGTAAGAAGTGATGAGTAAGGCGCATTGGCACTTCGACATGTACTCTTTGCATATATACTTGTTTTTTTATATCTGTTTCTGGGAATTTTCCTGCGACTCCAAAACCAGCGTTATTCACAAGGTATGTAAGAGGTGTTTTTATTCTTGAAATTAGGAATTCACATGCATCTTCATCTGCGAGATCCTTGATAATGATTTCACAATTAACTTGATACTTATCTTGATATTCTTTTGCATTTTGCTCGAGCAGGGCAATGTTTCGGCCATGCAGATAAAGATCAAATCCTAGAGTCGCAAAGTAGTCAGCGAAGGCCTTGCCCATACCTGTCGTTGCGCCAGTAATTAAAATACTTTTATGATTTTGATTCTGCTTCATGATACCAAATTCCAATATTGCGAGGGGATTCAACTTCATTAAAGAAGGCCATGAGTCTGGCCTCTTTTCCTCGTTCATGTAGCATGATAGCACGATCATAGAGAAGGTAAAGCTCTAGGGCACGTCCAAATTGCCAACGAACAACATTTGCTAGAAATAACTTCTCTAGAATATCTTGATGATCTTCAAAGAACTGATCAAATTCTTTTGGACTAAAGTTAATTGGAATATTATTTTCAGTTAGCTTTGCAATTGCATATTCACTAAATGTAAGGGCGTAGAGTCTCTTGTGAGCATCACCAATAGGGATGATGTCGATCTCTTTTCCGTAAACAGTATCGATATAGAATTGAAGACAGTAGCGATAAAATTTCACACGCTTTTTTTGATTGAAGTCTTCAAGTTCCATACTCTGATGACCTCGAGTTGCTAGTGTTAAGCTATTGCTTTCAATTTGAAGAGGACTGTTTTCTTTTGCAAATTGTGAAAGGTTAGTATCCGATTTTGGCTCTAGCTTATTATAGCAGCAGCCAAAGTTAAGTAGCCCTCTTGTTTGGTTTCTACTTGCTACTTGCATATGCTTTAGCGCTAAAGGCCCACACGTGTGAAGACCTAATGAGAATGAGTCTTTGCTGAATATTCGAGAATTCTCTTTTCCCTCTAGGTCGATGCTAAAGTCATGGTTAATAAAATTTACGTCTTTAGCACCTTCTGGTTTTGGGTATTTTTTTAGGCGAGTGCGGCCAATTTCTTGAAATTCTGTGTTGATATCAAGACTTATCATCTCCATGCCAAAGTAATGAGCAAGAGTGCGGGATAGGTGCCCAACGCCTCCTCCAATATCAACTGTGTGCTTGAAGTCGCCTTCTTTATCTCTAAGCTTAGTTAGAAAGTTTGCAATCGCCAGAATCTCATCCTGCTTCTTTCCCTTAACTTTAAAAAATGCCCAACTTGGAAGTTCGTCGACTCCACGAATTAGGGATTCTTCAACGATCTCATAAACTTCATTTTCTTTTAGTGAATTTAAGAGAGACTTAAGTGGACCTTCTTCAAGTTTTGAATAATCTCTTAAGCAGTCAAGCTCGTAGAGTTCTTCATGACTTAGCTTTCTTAACGGAGCGATGAGTTCTTCTGGAATTATTTCATCAATCTCACCAGCACGCCAAGCCTGGAGAACTTCTTTTTGCCATAGCTGACTATATGGCCTTAAAATAGAGGCAAGGTTTAAAAATATTTGCTGGTAATTCATGCACAGCAATGTAGCACTTTTATCCATAATTTGGAAGGTAATAGTCATATGATCATTAATGAATCGCTAAATAAGTATAATAAAATCGCTGTTGTTGGCCTAGGGCTTTCTGGTCTTTCGGCCCTACGCCTACTGACTTTTCTAGGTAAGGATATTTATTTAGTTAATCAGGGTGCTGTTGAAACGTGGCCGGCGATTGAAGATAGCTCATGTATCAAGGCCAGGGTTGTTCAAGACGAGGCCTGTAATATTTTAGGGGAAATGGACCTTATAATTCTAAGTCCTGGAATGTCTAAAGAGCTTCCACTTTTCTCCAAAGCGACTTGTCCGATTTGGTGTGAAATTGAATTGGCCTATAAATTTGCCGATGCTCCAATTTTAGGCGTAACTGGGACGAATGGGAAGACTACTGTTGTCTCTTTCTTGGAAGAGTGTGGCAAGCAAGATCCAACGGGAGATTACTTTGTTGGAGGAAATATTGGAACGCCTTTTTGTGATTATATTTATGAGCGAATGAGTGGAGAGCGTGAACCTGCTCAAGGTATCATCTTAGAGCTCTCAAGCTTTCAGTTAAACTTGATCGATGAGTTTCAATGTGACGTTGCCGGGCTTTTAAATCTTACATTTAGTCATGGTGAACGTTACGATGACTTGAAAACATACGGACAGGATAAATTTGAAATCTTTAAAAATATGGCAAATCAGGGAATTGCCTTTCTTCCTAACGACTTAGAAGTCAAGAATGAGTACGCCATTCGCAATGAGCATCAATTGGATCTTTCAATTGGAAAAGTTAAAGAAGAGCTTTCTGAAGTTATTGATATTATGAAACTAAAAATTTACGGTGAACATAATCTAGTTAATACATACTTTGTGTATCTTATGTGGGATGCGTTTACTGGTAATATTAAGGCCTTTCAAAAAGCCTGTGATGTTTTTAATGGCGTTGAGTACCGCTTGCAAATGATTAAGCAAGACAAAGGACAGTACTTTTTTAATGATGCAAAGTCGACAAATTGGGAAGCAACACTAACTGCATTAAATGGAGTTAAGGAGCTTGGGAATGTTGAGCTCATAATTGGTGGCCAACTTCGAGGTCACGGTGATAATCAGCTAGAAAAGTTATTGCCATTTAAAGATCAAATTAAAAGAATTCTCTTCTTTGGAGAGTCTGGAAAAGTATTAAGTGAATTGAATTTTGAAATAGAATCTGAATATTTTGAAAATTTGGATGATATTTTTAAAGCAGGGTTTAATGCAGATGTAATTCTTTTTTCACCAGCATTTCCATCTTTTGATCAATACGCAAATTACGTCAAAAGAGGAGAGCACTTTACAAAATTAGCTCTTACTTAAGAACTGAAATTGTTACCTTTTGTGATTTGGAGTCTCTCATATTATCTGCAACAGTAATCTTGAATAAGAAAATAATAAGAATTCCAATAATAAATTTACCTGACTTTGATTCCATAATGTGATTATCGGTACTTAGTGACAATACTTTAGTAAAATATTGTCTTTTGTTAATAAATTTTTGCTTGTGCAAATTTTTTAGATGTAACTAAGACTAATAATAACATGCCCAGACCCATGATCAAGGCGGCGGTATCCTTTTCTGACGGACGTTCAGAATAATGCGTACTTATCTTCTCTTCAATTTTCTCATTAATATGACCACCGAAATTGGCACTGTCTTTAATAGGTACAATTGAGCCACACATTGGAATTTGTTCTTTTGGATAAAGATAAGTGGCCCCGTCCCAATCATCTTGTCCAATTGTTTCACGCCCAGTGAGATTCCTAAAATACATAAGTGAGCTTTCTTTTGAAGAGTGGCCAAGGCCAAAAGCGTGCCCAATCTCATGGGCAAAGAGGGCTATCTTTTGTGATCTTGTTTGATCATTGTAGCGAGTTCCTGCAATATCATTGAGTCCAATAACTGAGCCTTGGATTTCAGTTCCATTGAGGTTGTTTGGGAGCGTAACTGCTAAAATTCCTGTTGAAGTAAAAACCGTATTATTGCTATTGCAAACGATTAATATTTGCGTATTCGTGCTTGGAACCTGGCTGACACAGCCAGCTTCACCAGCGGCACAGATTTGTTCTGTTGTATAATCAGCATCAACAGTTAAGATATTGCCACCTTTTAAGTGGAGGCTACTTGTTGCAATTTTATTCCAATACTCACTCGCTGCAATCTCCACCATATCCATGATTTCATCTGCTGAATCTGTAATATTAGTACAGGCATTGTCAGCGACATCAACACGAATTTCTGGGTTTGAAAAACGAATTGGAATATTTGCATTAATTGTAAAAGCGTAAGAATACGTTGATAGAAGTAAGCACAGAATTAGCTTCATTATTTATTTCCAAATGTATAGTTTATCGATAAAGCATAGCTAAATGCTCGCTCTTGTCCATCTTCAATATTGAAGACACTTAATTGTCCATTTAAATAGTATGACTTATTAAAAAGGTAGTCTCCGCCTACTATGACAATATTGTTAATAGCTGTTTGGTAATCTTCTGGTGTATAGAATTGTTGCGTCGACATTCCATTTCCTAAGGTTTGAATCTCACCATCCATGGCCGTATATGTAAAGAAAATACCAAGGCCTGCATGTATTCTAAAGTGTTGGTTAAATGTATGCTCAATTAGGGCCTGAATCCAAAAGTTGGTTACGGTAACAGCACTATCTTCACTTGATTTAGGGATTGTTAGGCCTGCTTCAATATTAAGTGCTTTTTGCCACGGAATATCTGTACGAAAATTTGCTCTAATAAAAGGATTAAATGCGAAATAATTTCTGCCACCATCTATATCGGATTGAATCTTTCCGACATACTTCGTTAAGTTTCCAATCCCAAGTGAGAATTCGCCAGGTATACTATGATCTTTAGCTAATATAGAAAGTGGAAGAATGCTTATAATGCATAGAAGTAGGGTTTGAGATATTTTCATGTCATAATTGTTAAGAAGTTTTCAAGCTTTGACAACTTCTTATTTGTTTTCAAATACTAGCATTTTCATTAAAATACCCCTAAACCGCTTAAAAAGGATTTTGAATATGTTCGAAAATTATAAGGTACCAAGTGAATTAATTCCAAGCGATCCACGATTTGGTGTAGGTCCATCTTTAATACCAACTGAATTTTCAGTGCGACTTGCTGAGACAAAAGCAAAACTTTTGGGAACTTCTCACCGTAAGCCTGCTGTTAAAAATCTTGTCAAAGAAATTCAAGAAGGCCTAGCGCAATTCTATAATTTACCAGAAGGTTATGAAGTTGTAATGGGCAACGGTGGTGCAACTTTTCTATTTGATATGATTGGACTCGGCCTTGTTCGTAATAAAAGTGTTCACTATACTTGTGGAGAGTTCTCAAATAAGTGGTTTAAGTCACACAATGGAATCCCATGGATTGAGGCCCAAGAATTTGCTAGTGAGTATGGACAAGGTTGCGAACCACAAGGCTCAGAAGTGCATGCCGATGCAGACATGATCTGTTTCACTCTTAATGAAACATCAACTGGTGTACAGACAACGACAATTCCAATTGTAAATGATGATACTCTCGTGGCCGTTGATGCAACAAGTGGTGCGGGTCAGATACCTTTAGATATCTCAAAGATTGACTGCTACTTCTTTTCTCCGCAAAAAGTATTTGCTTCTGAGGGAGGGTTATTTGTTGCTATAATGTCTCCAAAGGCCCTTAAGAGAGCACAAGAAATTAATGGAACTGATCGCTATATTCCAGGGATTATGAATTGGCAGACGGCCATTGATAACTCAGTAAAGAATCAAACTTATAACACTCCAAGTATTTCAACTCTTTTCTTCCTTAATGAACAAGTAAAACTTATGAACTCACAAGGTGGGCAGAGGAATGCGGTTGATCTTGCACGCAAGAAAGCTGATATGATTTATGGTTGGGCACAGGAAGAAAGTTTCTTAGAAGCGTATGTTGTAGATGAGAAGTATCGCTCGACTTCAGTTGCGACAATCAATGTTGATGACAAGTACGAAGCGGCAGCTCTTATTAAAGTACTAGAAGCACAAGGTGTTGTGAACGGAATCGACTCTTATAGAAAGCTTGGTAAGAACCAGTTTAGAATTTCATTATTTCATAATGTAAAATTTGAAGACCTTCAAAAGCTTACAAAAATTATTTCAAACGCAATTAATCAAGCATAAATATAAAAGGGACACTCAGTGTCCCTTTTGTATAGCTCTTATTTAGTTTTTTGCACCGTCATCTTTATTATAGCTCTTTAGGAAGTCCGCTTTCCATTCATTGTAGCGATCTTTTAAGATAGCTTCACGAGCTTCTTCGGCCATATTCTTATAGAATTCAATATTGTGCATAGTTGCTAGTACTTGTCCTAGGATCTCATTTGAATCAAATAAGTGCTTAACATATGCACGAGTGAAGTTTTCACAGCAGTAACACTTACAATTTGGTTCAATTGGAAAGAAGTCACGACGATAGTTCTTGTGACGAATTCTGATTTTTCCACGTTTTGTAAATAAAGTTCCACCGCGAGCAAATTTCGTAGGAATGATACAGTCACTCATATCGATTCCATGCTCCCAGATCATGCAAAGGTCTTCCGGGTTACCAACGCCCATTACGTAACGTGGTTTATCTTTTGGCATTTTAGGTCCCGTGTACTTAACGATTTTTTCCATAAGCTCAGGCCCTTCTCCAACAGATACACCACCTATGGCATAACCTGGAAGGTCGCGCTTAACAAGCTCATCAAGACACTCATCTCTGTAGTCATCGTAAGTTGAACCTTGGATGATTCCAAATAGGGCCTGTTTTGGGTTCGTCCAAGCGTCGATACAACGATCTAACCAGCGGTGAGTACGATCAATTGAGTTCTTTGTGTACTCACGAGTTGCAGGATATGGTATACACTCATCAAATGCCATCATGATATCCGATCCAAGCTCTTGTTGAATTTGGATTGATGTCTCAGGTGAGAGCATAATTGCTTTACCTTTATGATCTTTAAACTCTGCACCTTCTTCTTTGATACTCTTTCGTTGAAGAGAGAATACTTGGAATCCACCAGAGTCTGTAAGAATTGGTCTATCCCAATTCATAAATTTATGAAGCCCACCTGCTTTTTGAACCAGCTTTGAGCCTGGAGATAAATGAAGGTGGTATGTATTTGAAAGAATAATTTTAGTGTCCAGGTCCTTTAGGAAGTTTGGTGGAAGTGCTTTGATTGCACCGTGAGTACCAACTGGCATAAAAACTGGTGTTGGAATTTCTCCGTGAGGAGTTGTGATAACACCTGCTCTTGCTCCTGAGTTTTTATCTTCGTGGACAACTTTGAATTTGAAGTGTTCTTTGACTTGATCTTGAATACGCATAGATCACCCTTTGTCGTAACTCGACTGTTGAAATATTTCTACTAACTTTAATTATTTAAAGTACTTAGCTTTAATATTTCTTTTGCCGCTTCTTGTCCAACAGTATTTGAGCTACCTTGTAAAAAATGGGCCAGATCCTTGGAAAATTTTACGAATGAGGCGCGATTTTCACCGTTATCCTTTAGGGAGACAAGTTGGTTGATCTCCTCAAGTTGGCTCATTAAAATTGATTTATTAGTACCTTGAAAGGCCTTCTCAACACTGTCAATATATTCGATTTTAACCTTTGGCCTTGCTAGGAAGGTGAAGCCTTCAAGTTCGCTTGATTTCATATTGCCGCCAATCTTAGAAAATTGCATAACTTGATCTTGTGCTATATAGAGATAAATTTCATCACTACTTCCTCGATAGAATGAAGTGAATCTATTCAAGTTTCGATACTGCTTATAATCCATTTTAAATTCTGAAAATGCTTTCTTTGACTGGCCAATAGCAAGTAGATCTACGTGGACAAGGTCTTTAGTCGATCGACCCTTAATTATTTCACCGGCCCAGAATAACTTTCCAAAATCTTCTCTTGTTAAGAAGCTCGACTTTTCATCTTTATAAAATGAACTTAGGTAAGGGTAGCGATACTTAAAAAATGGAATTGAGCTAAAGCTATTTTCAAATCTTTTAAATGGCATCGAATCTGTCATTTTAACTAGATATGTGTTTGCCGTGTCTTTGTTAATGATAAAATAAGAAGGCTTTGGGCCACCGGTCCTGAGTACAATATGTTCTTGTGAGAATTTCTTTGAGAGTAGAAGTTCTTTAATCTTTAAAGGCCTTTTCCCTAACTCTTTAGGGACATTAATTTGCGATGGAGCTTTGGTATTGGAAAAGCCTTCTTGGATAATTGGGTAACCAATTACTAAGAGAATAAAAATGGCCAAATTAATAAGTGAAATAAATTTAAAGCCTTTTACTCGATAAGTAATACGTCCTCGAGTGATCAACTCTTTTAATGAAGGAGTATCAAATACTACGGGGAGTTCAAAAATTGGAATAAGATGTGCAATTAAATCGAGGGGAGTTCTAAGTACGGCCTTTGCCCTCTTTGATAGAAATGAGCCAGACGTTGTTGCACCACTAATAAATAGAGTTGGCGACACGCTAAATAATAAATTAGAAATAAATAAGATTCCAAACAGCACGATAAAGATCTTTGCAATATCTTGACTAACTAAGAAATCTACATATTTAGCAAGTTCTGTATTGGTTAAGTCGGCCAGTTTAACACTTAAGGAGTTGATGACATCGACTTCAACTTGCGTTGAAATAATCGTGGCTGCAAAGACTAGTGATAATGCACTCATAAAGCGAGTAAAAGGACCAACTAATTTATTTTCATCTCGTTTAGTTTTCTTTTTCTTTTGCTGTGCTTTTCTTATTTTTGCACCTTCATAATCTCGGGCCGTTCCTAATTTTAGATGAGATGCATCTTTTGACTTAGAGGATTTCTTCTTTTTTGTATTTTTATTTGATTTCTTCTTGTTCTTCTTTGTCTTTTTGTCTTGTTCTGTTTCTGCATTTTGTAGGCGAGCGACGTTAAGAACTTGAGTAATGCTAAGAGAGTCAGTGTTATCTTTCATTGGGGCCTGAATTGGGCCATTGTCATCTGTATCAATAATAAAAGAGATATCCTCATCTCCATTATCAGTGTCGTCATCAGACTCATCTTTGGCGAGCATATCACTACTTGTTGTTTCAAATAAAGATGAGTCATCTTGAGTGGCAAGCTTAATTTCTTCGAGTGATTCTTGGTTTTCTTGGTGATGGAAGCTCTGATCTTCATCAAGATCTTCATCAAGATCTAAATTAAGTTCATCATTTTCACAAGCAACTTCAAACTCGTCAGGTTGTTGTGCATGAGAGAGAGTTTTTAATTTGAACTCACTATTTTTATAGCTAAGTCTTTCACCAACTTCCATGAAGTAAGTTGAACCTTCTTGAAGTGGAGTCTCTTGTAATTTAGCATCTTGAATTTTTTGAATTAACTTTAGGACTAAGCAGTCATCATCAACTTGAACCTTGATGCTTCCACCGTTTTCTGAAATAATTAATTCATTATTTTCTTCTTTAAAAAAGAACTCTTTGACAGAGATAAGAATTTCTTGATTTTCATTAGAAGTGCTGTGGATAAAACCAACCTGCATAGTCAACCTTTGTTAATTTTCAATTAATTTCCTTACTATTTTAAAGGGATTATATAAATTTTCCTACTAATTTTTAGAATTCATTTTGTGTTAATATTGGTTAAGACAATTAAGGAGATTTAACCACGGAAGGGGACAAATAAATGAAAAAATTTTTTTTAGTAAGAGCGACGTTTGCTACGCTCTTAGCAGGACAAATGACTTTTGCGGCCGATGCTGATTACAATGTACAGGATCGTTTTCGTTTAATGGAAGACAAATTTCAAACTCAAGAATTCCTTAGGGAACCTGGGCATGACTTTCTAGTCGATATGTCAGTTTATGCTAATACTGATCTTATGGAATTAGTTGGTGATGTGTCTGATGCATCTGAGTCAGATGATCCAGATCAGGCTGCGGCCGATGTTCTGTCAGCTTATGCAGACACTGAACAGAATCTTAGGTTAAATGTAGAAGTAGGAGTTCCTCTTCCATCATTTAATGCTTTCAAAGGCCTAATTAGCCCAAGTGTAAGGCTAGGTGTAAATGTCGGCTCTCTTATTGGCATTGGTGAAGAAGAGATTGAAAAAGATACTCTGATCTCTGCGATACCTGGTAACTCTGAACTTAAAACTGCTCTTGAGAGTAAGCTTACTCAATCAGTATTAAATACTATCCTAGGTAACGCTGGCTATACGACTGATGATTTAGCAACTGACTTAGGATTAACGGCTAGTGAAAAAGCTGCTCTAGAAGACGCTATGGGTGGAACAGGTGTAGTTCTTCCATTTGCTGGTTCTGGTTCAATGGCACCAATCATTGATGCTTATGTGAAAGCTGATGTAACTGCTGGGCTAAATTTTGATTATAAGAATGAAAGACACTTTGGTTCTTTTTCTCTTTATGGTTTATATAGAGCGGACGTAAGACGTGTTCTTGATCAAGATGCTATTGCTGGAGACGGTGATGTAATTGATACTGAAAACCTTGATCAAAATATGACTCTTTATGCGATGGCCGATATCACTTATGGTTTTCACTGGTTATCAAACTTTAGAACAATGTTTAAGATCCAAGACATTGCGCTTGCGACAGTAATCGAAAACGATGAAGGTTATCTCCCACTATATGAGCCAGAAATTGGTTACCGTATGCATACTGATTATAGCTTCAATCTTTCAAATATGAGAGTTCGCCCGTTCCTAGGATTCCATATGAGAGATGGTTATGATTTCGCTGATGGAGTTTATGCTGGTACTGATGTAATGTTCCATGTTTGGAAGGAGAGACTAGCAGTTACTGTAAGAGGGATGCTAGACTCTGAACACCTAACTCTAACTCCAAGACTTAAGCTAGGATTCATGGATTTCATGTATTCTCTTAAGCAACCAATCACTTCAGAAGTACAAGGTGTGAAAATTTCAACAATTCACTCTGTAAACTTCAGACTACACTTCTAATTTAAGAAACATTGTGTTAAATATCGGGGGATCTAATGATCCCCCCATTTATTTCTGCGTAGACCAATGCTGGTCGCGAGCGGAGTTGTCTATTTAGGAGAGTACAAAATGGCAAAGAACACAAAAGAATTTGTTGAAATTATTAATATGGACCTGTTTTCAGGTTTCTTAAAAGAAAATAAGCTATCAAAGCCTACAGAGGTGCAGTCTGAAGCAATTCCTGAGTTTTTAGATGGCCACAATCTACAGGTACAGGCCCAAACAGGTAGCGGAAAGACCCTAAGTTATCTTCTTCCTTTATTTCAAAAGTTAAAAGAAACAGAATCTGATCTAAAGACTCAAAAAGCAGGTTCACCTCGTGCTATTATCTTACTTCCAATCAAAGAGCTTGCAATGCAGGTTTCTGATGAATGTAAGAAGATCTCTCACCATGCAAAGATGAGAGTTCGTCTTGCGCTTGGGGGTGAAAAGGGGAAGAAAGTAAGCACTCTTAAAAAGCAAACATTTGATATCCTTATTGGTGGTCCTGGACGTATTAAGTCGATGCTTGAAAAGAAAGAGATTCGACTAGATGATCTTGAATTTCTTGTTATTGATGAAGCAGATCAGCTTCTTGATATGGGCTTCATGCGTGAGCTTAAGGCCATTCGTCGCCATCTTACTTCTTCTTATCAAGCGTGTCTTGTTTCAGCGACAATGGCCGATGATTTCGATATGCTAAAGGCCGACTTCTTTTCAGGAATGCAATTTAAGTCGATTAGTTTAGTTGGCTCACATGGGCTTTCTCAAACCATTGAAACATTCAATATCGCTCTAGACTACACTGAGAAGAATGCCATGCTAGATGTTTTCGTTAAGAAGGAAGCAAAGGGTAGTGGGATTATCTTTGTTAATCAAAAAGAGAAGGCCGTTGAAGTATATAACTATATGAAGCAGGCCAAGCTTGTGAAAAATCTCTATGTTTCTCATGGTGATATTTCTGCTAAAGAAAGAAGTGAAAACTTTAAAAAGTTTAAAGCAACAGGTGGCATCTTAATCACAACAGATATGGCCGCTCGTGGAATTGATATTAAAACTCTTCAGTGGGTACTTAATTATGACCTTCCATTTGAAGCTGTTTACTATATTCACCGTTCTGGCCGTGTAGGACGTGCCGGTAGAGCTGGAAGTGTTTACAACTTTGTGACAAAAAAGGATCAGAAATTAATTACTCAAATCAATGAGGCCATTAAGAATCAGGATACTCTAAAGATTGATCCAATCTTTCTAAAGTCAATGGCCAAGAAATCAGGTGCCAAGAAGGCGACAAAGAAAGTTGTTAGAAGAGGGAAGCTTCCTCAAAAGAAAACTACTTCACGTACAAGCTCACGTACACCATCTCGTACATCAAAAAATTCTCGCGGCAGACGCCGTTAAATGATAAAATGCTAATATGTTTAAACGTATTAGCATTTTACTTTTTCTTTCATCATTCTTTATTATGCCATCATGTTCACAAAAGGATATCTATACTCCTTTAGAAATGTTTGATATGGCCTATAAGTTTGATAATACAATTGAAGAAGTTCGTATCGGGCTAAAAGAAGAAGAACGTCAATTAGACTGTAAGGACTACCCTGAAGGTTGTATCATAGGCTCTCCAAAACGTTTTAAGGTTAGATTAGTAGAAATGATTGTCGTGCAGTATATGACATCACATGAAGCTTGCTTGGCCGCATTTAAGCTAAATCAATACTATGCTCGTAACTGGTTATTTGATGATGTTGCAAGTGAGCCTGTTCTTGTAGACTTTGTTAAACAAGTTTACGACGCCAAAAATCCACAATCAAAAGAAGATTGTAATTAGTCCAATAGCCACTGATTAATTTCTTCGTGATAGTTTTTTAATTTCTTATTTGTTCCAATGATATCACTACTAGTAATAAGAATATATTTGTTGCTTTTTAAGAGTATTTGAATGGCGTGATTTGATGCTGTCGCACCCTTTGTCTTTAAGAGTTCGACTCTTTCGATTTCATCAAGTCCGAATTGAGTAATTTGTTTTCTTAAGAGTGAGCGAGCAACAAGTCTTACTGTGTTTCTGGGTTTACTCATCTCAAGATGACGATGCTTAAGAAGGGATAGAACAACTGTAGGTGTAAAGAGAAAGAGCAAAAGATCTTTTTGACTAAGTTTATTATTGAAGGTCATAAAGCTTCCAAGTCCAACAATAAGTAAAAGAATACATACTAGCGCTAGCTTTAATGGAAATGAATTAAGTGTTAAGTTCTGAAAATTCTTTTCAAGTTTTAACATATCGATCTCCCGTTATTGCTTTCGTATTTATTTTTTAAAGAAGTACTTTTTAAATCCTGTTTGAAAAGCGTCGATCTTTACTTCCCATGCATTAATGAACTCAGGATTCTCTTCTCTATATTCTTCTAGTGTTTCCTTGAACAATATTACCCATCGTCCAAGCTCGCCTAAGCGAATATTTAAGTATTCATGGGCCTCAAGTAGGTGGGCCGCAGGGCGTGGAAATTTAATTCCTAATAACTGCGACTGCCAAAAGGCGTTGATAACTTCTAAATGCTCATTAAAGTCATCAATATTTGCTAGGGGGACATTTTTGGCAGTAATCTTTCTAAAGTGATAACCAATAAAAACATCATTGATGGCCTTAGTGTAAAATGTCCTAGTAACTTTCTCAATTATGTTGATTTCGTAATCATTGCCAGTCATAAGTTAAGTCTACACTAAATTTTGTACTTTAAATACCGATGAAAGTTTATGAAGAAAATAATTATATCTTTACTTTCATTACTCCTAGGTAAATTTATCTATGCAGGTCCGTTAATTTCAGTAAATAACGATACATGTTGGTATAAAGAAGACCAAGGACGTACAAAAATTGCATCCTTTAATGATCAAGTAAGCCTTAATACAAATCGTGATGAAGTTTTAGGCCAAGTTGTTCAATATCTACATGAACAAAAATTTGTGGCCGAAAAAATAGACATGATTCACTCTTATGGACTATGTGGACCAAGGCTTTCTATGGCCTTTCGTATCTCTTATGAGAAGGTCGACTACTGTCTAAGAGCAAGTATTGAAAAAGATCATGGCCTTAGCTTTTCAGGAGTTGGCCTGGCCCAAGATAGTAAAGGAGCCTGTCAAAGTATAGCAAGTGATAAGCTTATCGTTTCTGTTGATCAGGCCAATATTGTCGATCTACAAAAATTTTTAAACGAGCAGGGACTGAGAGCTAAGAAGGTTGATAAGCTTTCTTCCAAAGTTTACGTTCTATACTTTGATGTTCAAAGAGATGAGATTAAAGATATTAGAAAGAATGTTATTGATAGTGGAATCGCTAACTCAGCGGAATTCTCAACGGGGCAATATCATATTGCAGATGAGTTTGAATTATTAAGCATTAGCTACTTTAGAAAATAAGCACAAATAAAAAAGGCCTCTTTTGAGGCCTTATTTTTTATCTTTTACCAATTTCAGCAATTGTCTTTCCAAGAGATTTAGAACGCTTTAAGTAAACATTCGATTTCTCTTCATGCTCAGCTTCTTCCTTACATGCAATGCAAAGCTCAGCAGTATTTCTCGCCATCAGGCGATCAAAACCAATTTCAATATCACACTCATCGCAAAGGCCGTATTCACCTTTTTCGATTTTTGTCAGTGCTTTATTGATTTTCTTTACGTAGAAGTTTTCACGATTTCTGAAACGAATTTCCTGCGATGTTTGAACGTTTGCTACTGCCTCGTCTAGAGGGTCAAGTAGTTCGTTCTTGTCCATGCAATACTGCTCTTTCTCACTGTTTTTGTTAAGAATTCTTTCTTTGTCAGCAAGTAGCGCATCTTTAAGTGCAGCTATTTGCTTGTCCGATAGATACGAGTTAGCTCTGTTCATTTCGACTCCCTTGTGCCGTGTTTCTTCCAGTGAAACAAGTTGTTTGTAACCTTAGTTTTGCGCTTAGGCAAAACAATTACGCACAACAAATATTGTGTTCGTGTGTTGTAGAAAGAATTTACTGTTCTGGGAGGTGTTAGTAAAAGGTATTTTTCTTACAAAGGATTACTTTGTCATGGAATATCAATAGTTTAGAGCTATATTTTTGGAAACGATGCTTCACAATGAGGGCAAAACTTCCAAAATTGCTTATCAACCTCTGTTTTACAGCCTGAGCACGTGATTATTGCGCTTAATTCTTCAAATGTTTCGTCATACATATTTGCAAAGAGATCACTTCTCATGGCCGCGATCGTCGTAGGATGGGCCCTGAATGTCCCAGGCATTGTGGTATTTGGAAT
Source organism: Bacteriovorax sp. BAL6_X (assembly GCF_000443995.1). NCBI lineage: Bacteria > Pseudomonadati > Bdellovibrionota > Bacteriovoracia > Bacteriovoracales > Bacteriovoracaceae > Bacteriovorax > Bacteriovorax sp. BAL6_X. Next base: position 192,133 of record NZ_AUMC01000008.1, on the reverse strand, counting down.
AAATTTAGCTGGCGTTACACTCTTATCTGGAAAGATTTGAACTTGAACCTCTTGTGAAGGTTGCATTTGATACATTTGCCTATTAGCAATATTGCGTTCGTTCTTTAGTAATTCAAAATTGTCGTTGGCGCTAAACTTTCTATCCATGAATTAAATTGTAGCACACTATTGCCAGCGGCGTTCAAGCAGTTCAATAATTTCCACACAGGCCTTCTTATGTTGATTAAAACGTGCAAAGAAGCCCGGCTTTGCCTCTAGTACGGCCTTTTTAAAGTAGATTGACTGTGAACCAAGAGATTCAATTAGACGTAGGGTCCATTCAAAGACTTCTGGGTTTTGATGGCCAACTAGCTTTTCTAGGGCCTCGAGAAAGTCAAAAGGCAGTCTTTCGCCTCTTTTGTGAAATTCATCGATAATTTGTTTCCTGGCCACCCCAAGGCATAGAGTTAGGACTTCTGGGTCGTGGCATAGTGCTAAGCAATCCATGATTTCTGGGTAGATGATATGATCAAGAGTGATGGTGTTGTCGAGTAAGCAAAGAAGCGGAATAAGAGCTTCCCAATTCTCCTCTTTGTTGAGTTCTTGAAAGCGGGCCTTAAAGACGCTGAAATCCTCTTTGCTATAAATACAATTTGGCCTTCTTGAGGCCTGTAAATCGGCGATGACTTTGCGAAACTGTTCATCAATATCAATCATATTTCTTCCTTTGGGCCATATTTCATGTAGCAATTACTCGATTTACTTTTAAATATATGACATTTTAAGGCCTTATGCTATATAAATACCCTTTAAGAAGGTTTTTCAATGCAGCAGTATCTTATTAACGACATTTACCGTGCGACAGAAGGAGAGGGTGTCTTTATTGGCCGCTCACAGGTCTTCGTGCGTTTTCAAGGTTGTGCCGTTGGTTGTATTAATTGTGACTCGATGGATACTTGGAGTTTTGAAATAGAGCCTACGTCTATTGAGTCGATATTTGAAAAGGTTCTAGAAGAGTCTTATCAAGGAAAAATTAATTGGATATCAATTACTGGAGGAGACCCTCTTCATCCTAAACATGTTCCAAGTGTAGTGGCCCTATCTAAATTTCTAAAAGAGAAAGGCTTTAAGCTTAACATTGAAGCAGCTGGAACACGTGTTGTTGATGAAGTTTTTGAAAACCTCGACTATATCTCATTTGACCTTAAAACACCTTCTACAGGTGTTCAAACACGTCTAGCATTAATTGAAAAACTTGCACAAAACTATGATGGAAAATTCCAGCTTAAAGCAGTTATCGCTGATCGTAAGGACTTTGATTATACATTAGGCGCTTATCGAAAACTAGAGGAGAGTCTAGGCCCAGTTGATTTTCCTTGGGTGCTAACTCCATGCTTTGAGCCAAGTGAAGAATTTCCGATGCAAAGATTCATCGATATTCAAGAGTGGAATCAGTTAGAAGGTGGACCCTTTAGAGTCATTGGTCAGCAGCACAAGTGGATTTATGGTGCAGATAAGAAAAGTGTTTAACTAATTAAGCAGCTCTTCGCGTTCTGGCCAAAGTTTCTCGTTGCTTGGCCTCAAGTAGGTCAATACCATACTTTTTAATCGTACCTAAGTCAGTAATCGTGTATGAGTTAGACTCTGCCTTTGTGCGATCCTCTGGAGAGAAGTTGTCACAGATAACGACAAGCTTAGTATCTTCCGGTAGTTTTTTTAGAGCAATCTTGATAATACCTTGTACTTTTTCTAGAGAGTTGGTGCAATAGATAACGTACTTCTTGTCATCTTTAGTAACGCTAAAGTGCCAAAGGTTTGACTTATTCTTAGACTCAACAACATGGTACTCATATGATTTAAAAACCATCGTACATTGAGTGATAAATCCTTTAATTATTTTTTTGGAATTTGCTATCTTCGCCATTGAGTCTCCGCTTTACCAGTATCATATCGGTAATTCGGGTAAAATATTAAGAATTTTTACTAAGAAAGATCTTTAATTAGATTTTAATTACTTAGAAGTTTAGTGCCTGATTTTTGCCCAATACCTTTACTCATTTTGAATTGTTTACCGGCCTTAGCGCCAAGACTCCATGCATTTGCATCAAAGCTAGTAGCCTGACTTGTTTGTGATGATACACGAGGGTAGACTCGATTTCTATGGGCCTGTGCTAGTCCTTTTATATGGATAATTTCACGAGAGCTAATCTGTTTACTTTGGTGACCTTTTAACTCGTCTAGAAACGATTTGGTAAAGCTTTTGTAGTAGGAGTTACGTGCTCGAACTCCTTTTAAATTTGATGACTTCTTTGCCTGATTCCACAGGCCCTCCATTGCTTTAGATGTATAGTCATAAATAAAATGAGCGGCTTCAACATTTTCTTTGGCACCGATGATTTCGAGATAACCGCCACCGCGACCTGAGCTAAAAACAGGTGAGACAGCATATTCTTTAAGAATATCGTAAAGACAGTCATGAAGAATATTGCGCCTTTTAAAAGAGGCAACACGTCTAACATAAGTATCTTCAAATTCTTTCATATTAATGTCAGAACGTGTTAAATGATTAAGTTTTAGCTTATTTAGGTTATGCTTTTGGATTAGGTCGTTGGCCTTCTTTGCTGCAAGCTTCGCCTCAAATTCATTTTCCGACTTAGCAAGTTCAAGGAGCTTTTGAATTTTTGCCGTAATATTGTCATTTGTTCTAACGAAGGCCGTAAGGTTGACTTGAGACTTTGAGAAGCTCTCATCCCAACCAAAGCGTTTAAATATATTTCTAAACTCTACGCCGTGGGCCTGTTCGTGAATGCCACATTCAATATGCACGAGGAAATGGGCCAGCTCATGTTTTAAGACATTCTCTAGGAGCTTGTAATCGTTAATCGTAAGAAAGCATTTGTTGATACCAATCTGATAAATTAGGGGATCGTAGAAGCCTAGGATCTTATCAGAGTCATTTACCACAAATGTAAGTGGATACATGATACCTTTATAATGGAGGCGCGAGCGTTTAAAAGATAGGCCAATACTTGCGAAAATATCACATGCCATGAGTCTGATTTTTTTTACAAATAATTGGGTATTTTCGTTATAAATAAACATTAGTACTTAACACTACATCCATACGGTTTTGTTCGGGCCGGACTTACTTTCTTATTCTCTTTAAGTTGATCTAGTGCGTTTCTAACATAGTTTCGAGCATTTTGAATATCGCTTTTATCGGCCGAAGGGATGCTGTCAATGGCACCCATATATTCGATAATTCCATTTTCATTAATAATAAAAATCTCTGGAGTTGTCTTTGCGTTATATAGCTTACCAACAGTTCCATCCGTATCAATGAGGAAGTGAGTCGCATGAGATTTCTCGATTTTAAGTCGATTCGTTGCAGCTTGTGCGTCCTTGATATATCCCTGCTTGCCAACATTAGATGAGTTGATAGAAAGCCAGTGATAACCTCTTTCTTTTGCTAGTTTCTGGGTTTGTTGCATATTCATTGAGTCATAGTGCTTTCTAACAAAGGGACAGCCATCATTATACCACTCAAGAATGACCTTCTCACCTTTAAGAGTTGAGAGCTTTATTATTTCGTTATTTTGATTCTTAAGAGAGAATTGTGGTGCTTTGTCACCGGGTGATAAAGCAAGTGTAAGTGTTGTCATTAAGAGAGAAACTAAGATTTTCATAAATACTCCTTTCGCTTATTCTACGCTGTGATACTGGAGCTTACAATAAATAAAGGCCTACATTTGTAGGCCCTTATTTTATCTGAATTTAATTAACTTAATTAAACAGTTGGTGTCGTTTTAGAAGTAACAGCTGCTTTTAGTAGCTCTCTGTTCATACGAGCAATATTTGTGATTTCAATTCCTTTCGGACATGAAGCTTCACATTCTGCTTCGTTAGTACAGTTACCAAATCCAAGATCATCCATCTTCTTAACCATGTTTTGAACACGTTGAGAAGCTTCTGCTTGTCCTTGTGGAAGAAGTGCCATTTGAGAAACTTTTGCTGATACGAAAAGCATAGCAGAAGCGTTCTTACATGAAGCAACACAAGCTCCACAACCAATACATGCAGCAGCATCCATTGCTAGGTCAGCTTGTTCTTTTGGAACTAGGATTGCGTTAGCATCTTGTGCATTTCCAGTGTTAACTGAAACGAAGCCACCTGCTGCGATGATTTCATCAAATGCACTACGATCAACCATAAGGTCTTTTTCAACAGGAAAAGCTCTTGCTCTAAATGGCTCGATTACGATCGTGTCACCATCAGAAAATTTTCTCATGTGAAGCTGACAAGTTGTTGTTTCAGCTTCTGGCCCATGTGCTTGACCGTTGATCATTAGAGAACACATTCCACAGATTCCTTCACGACAGTCGTGGTCGAAAGCAACTGGCTCAACACCTTGTGGGATAAGTTCCTCATTTAACTGATCTAGCATTTCAAGAAATGAAGCATCCGGAGAAACGTTTTCTAATGTATAGTCGGCCATTTGACCTTTATCTTCACGATTCTTTTGACGCCAGATTTTAAGATGAAGTGTCATATTATTATTGCTACTCATATCATATACCTCTTATTTGTAACTTCTTTGTGTTAGTGGAACGTTAGGGAAGTCTAGTTCTTCAACGTTTCTAATTGGCTCACTACCTTCACCCATGTATTCCCATACAGCTGCGTGGCAGAAGTTATTGTCATCACGAAGTGCTTCGTTTTCTTCTGTCTGAGACTCTTCTCTGAAGTGACCACCACATGACTCTGGTCTTTCAAGAGCGTCGCGTGCCATTAGCTCACCAAGCTCTAGGAAGTCTGCAAGACGGTTAGCTTTTTCAAGCTCGATATTGATTCCATCTGCTGTTCCTGTAACTTTAACGTCTTTCCAAAATACTTCACGAAGTTTCTTAATCTTTTCAATTCCGGCCTTAAGAGTCTTCTCATCTCTTGCCATACCAACATGGTTCCACATGATTTGACCAAGTTCTTTGTGAATTGATTCAACAGATCTTGTTCCGTTGATTGAAAGAAGCTTAGAGAATCTGTTTTTTGATTCAGTAAGTGCCTTGTCAAATTCTGGGTGATCAGTTCCAACTTTATTCCCCATTAGTTTTTCAGATGCTAAATAATTAGGAACTGTAAATGGTGCAACAAAGTAACCATCTGCTAGACCTTGCATAAGTGCAGATGCTCCTAGGCGGTTTGCACCGTGGTCTGAGAAGTTCGCTTCACCAAGAGCAAATAGTCCTGGAACAGTTGTTTGAAGGTTGTAGTCAACCCATAGTCCACCCATTGTGTAGTGAACAGCAGGGTAGATTCTCATTGGAACTTTATATGGGTTTTCATCAGTAATTCTTTCGTACATATCAAAAAGGTTACCGTAGCGCTCTTTAATAGCGTCTTCACCATCACGCTCGATTGCTGTAGCGAAGTCTAGATAAACAGCTTCTTCACCAGCTCGTACTGACTTACCTTGGTCGATTTGTTCTTTTGCATTTCTTGAAGCAACGTCACGAGGTACAAGGTTACCAAATGAAGGATACTTTCTTTCTAGATAGTAATCTCTTTCTTCTTCTGGAATATCATTTGGTGCTCTGTGATCACCGGCTACTTTTGGAACCCATACTCGTCCATCATTTCTTAGAGATTCTGACATAAGAGTTAGTTTCGACTGGTTTTCACCGTGTCTTGGGATACAAGTTGGGTGAATTTGAGTGAAACATGGGTTGGCAAACATTGCACCTTTCTTATAGGCCTTCCATGCTGCCGAACCATTTGAAGTCATTGCGTTTGTCGATAGGTAGTAAACGTTTCCGTATCCACCTGTACACATAAGAACTGCATCTGCTGCGTGCTTTTCAAATTCACCAGTGATTACGTTTCTTGTGATGATACCACGTGCGCGACCGTCAACCATTACTAGGTCGACCATTTCACGACGAGTTAGCATTTGAACTTTTCCACGTCCTACTTCTTTCATTAGAGAAGAGTAAGCACCTAGAAGAAGCTGTTGACCAGTTTGTCCTCTAGCATAGAAAGTACGTGATACTTGAGCACCACCAAATGAACGGTTAGAAAGAGTTCCACCGTATTCACGTGCAAAAGGAACACCTTGTGCCGCACATTGGTCGATAATATTGTTTGCAACTTCTGCCAGACGATAAACGTTAGCTTCACGTGCACGGTAATCTCCACCTTTTACAGTGTCATAAAATAGACGCCAGATTGAGTCACCATCATTTGGGTAGTTTTTAGCAGCGTTAACACCACCTTGAGCTGCAATCGAGTGTGCACGTCTTGCAGAGTCTTGAAGACAGAAACATTTAACATTGTAACCTTGCTCTCCTAGAGTTGCAGCAGCTGATGCACCAGCAAGACCAGAACCAACAACGATTACTTCAAACTTACGTCTGTTGGCAGGGTTAACAAGTTTCATATTAAACTTATGTTGAGTCCATACTTTAGTGATATCGTCACCAGCAGGAACTTTACCATCCATTTTTTTGATATTCATATTAGTCATTACATTCCTCCCTTAACGTGACACCAAATTGCGATTGTTGAGTATCCAACAGTTAAGACAACAGCGTATAGTTTTGAAAGAAACTTGATCGCTGGCATATACTTAGGGTGGTTAAATCCAATTGATTGGAATGCTGACCAAAACCCGTGAGATACGTGAATTCCAATAACAATCATGAAAACTACATACATTCCCACATTAAGAGGAGAAGCAAAGTACTCAATCACAGTCTTGTAAAGGTCGCGAACTTCCATTCCATTTAATGTTGTCATATATACAGAACCATACTTAAAGTTAATTAAGTGCATGATGATGAAGAAAAGAATTAACATACCTGTGTATGGCATTGTTGAAGATGCGAAAGTAGCTCCACGGCCTGTAGGTTGCTTCATGTAGTAATTAACTGGACGAGCTGCTTTATTTTCCATCGTAAGTTTTAGGGCCATAAAGAGGTGAGTTAAAAAGATTACAAGAAGACCAGCTTCTGCAACATAGATTAGTGGGTTAGAAGTAAGCGTGTAAGCGTACTTGTTAAAAGCGTCTGCTCCAACCATTAGTAAAAAGTTACCAAGCATGTGTGAAAGTAGGAATCCACACAGAAGTAGTCCTGTAACTCCCATAACTTGCTTTTTAGCAACGGAGTTAGTCAAGTAAAAGCGTAATGCTGACATTGATACATTTCCTTTGTCTAATTTAATAAAAATTTTAAAATGTTATTTGAATGGATTATAATCCTTTAATCACCAAAACTTAAGTGAATTTTTAAGTGAATTTCATTTTTTGATGCACGGCTTAACTGGGCCTCAAGAATTAGGAGAATTTTAAATGTTGATCCATTCTTTTTTTGATAAAGACACTAATACTCTGACTTATATCATTTACTCTTTAGAAACAAAAAAGGCCATTGTGGTCGATCCGGTTTTAAATTTTGATTACGCAAGTGGTCTAGTGTCAACAAAAGACGTTTTACTCATTGATGATTTCTTGAAAGAAAATAATCTTGAGCTTTCATATATATTTGAAAGTCATGTTCACGCGGATCATCTTTCTGGTGCATCGAGCCTAAAGAAATATTACCCTGGTGCAAAGATCGTCATCCATGAAAATATTAAAAAGGTACAAAATGTTTTTAATGGGGCCTTTCATTCACAGGTAAAAGAAGATGGTTCTCAATTTGATTTATTAACTCGTGAAGGCGAGGTTTTTAAAGTCGCAGATGATATCGAGGTCGAAATTATTGAGACTCCTGGCCACACTCCAGCTTGTATGAGTTTATATGTTAATAAAGAAGCTCTTTTTGTAGGAGATGCTATCTTTATGCCTGATATGGGAACTGGCCGTTGCGACTTTCCAAAAGGAAGTGCTGACGATCTTTATGAATCAATTCAAAAAATTTACTCACTCGATGATAATTGTAGTATATACGTCGGCCATGACTATGGACCAGGTGGGCGTGAGATTATGTTTAAGACAACTGTTGGTAAGCAAAAGCGCAATAATATACAGTGTAAGGCAAGTACTACTAAAGAAGAGTTCTTGGATTTTAGAACATCTCGTGATGCTGTTTTAAGTGCTCCTAGACTTTTAATCCCTAGTATTCAATATAATATGAATGGGGGAGAGTTCATCTTTAGCGAAGAAGATGGTGCGCCGTTTTTTAAAGTGCCTGTAAAGATTTGAAGCTAAAATCTAACTAGCTAATTTTATTTAAGTTTGCACTTTGAATGTCGATTAGTATTTTGTGGGAGCAAATTAAATGACAAACGAAACTCATCCAGAAATTGAGAATACAATGCAATTTACCAAGATTGGTATTGCCTTAAAAGATTGGCCTTCTCTTTCTGAGTCTGAGCGTTTATCGACTTTTAATAGTATGTCAGAAGAAGAGGCCCAAGACTTCTTTGACTCTCTCGATTCAAATTATCAAGCCGATCTTTTTGAACAATTTGACCGCAATCTTAAAAGACGCTGGGCCAATGATTTGGCCTATGATGACTTGGCCGATATTTTACAGCTTCTTGATCATGAACAAGTTGAAGAGACTCTATCTCTTTTAGCTAAACATGCTCGCGTTGAAGTTATGGCCCTAATGGCATACGCCGAAGACGTTGCCGGTGGTCTTATGAATTCCAATTATATTCGCCTGCGTGCAAATATGATGGTGGAAGAGGCCATTCGCTATATCCGTACCCAAACTCTCAGTAATGTTGAGACGATTTATTATACTTATGTGATTGATACTGCTCAAAAGCTTGTTGGAGTGGTTTCACTGCGTGAGCTTTTTGGTGCTCGTGATGGCCAAAAGATTTCTGAACTAATGACAACAGGTGATGATCTGATTGCCATTCCTGATAATATGGATCAGGAAGAAATTGGTCGTGTCTTTAGTCGTTTTGAGCAAGTTGTTCTGCCGGTTGTTGATGAAGAGTTTCGAATGAAAGGGATCATTACAATTGATGATATCATCAAGGCCGTCGAAGAAGAGACGACGGAAGATATGCAAAAGATTGCGGCCGTTGAGTCTCTTGATGCTCCTTATCTTGAGGTTGGATTCTTTGAAATGACAAAGAAGCGCCTTGGTTGGCTAGTTATTCTATTTATTGGCCAAATGCTTACTGCTACGGCCATGACTCATTTTGAAGCGGCCATTGCTCATACCGTTGCTCTTGTAACTTTTATTCCACTTATTATTTCATCTGGTGGAAACTCAGGTGCTCAAGCATCAACACTTGTAATTCGCGCCCTTGCCCTTGGTGAGGTAAAAAATAGTGACTCACTTCGTGTCTTTTTTAGAGAGCTTGGCTCTGGCCTATTTATGGGATTTATTCTTGGAATCTTTGGTTTTATGAGAATTTACTTTTGGCCAGACGCTAATGTCGCCTACGGAATGAACTTCGCAAAAATTTCTCTTATCGTTGGCTGCAGTATTATTTGTATTGTCATGTGGGGGACGCTCGTTGGCTCTATGCTACCATTCCTTCTTAAGAAGCTTCGCTTTGACCCTGCTACGGCCTCAACTCCCTTTGTCGCAACGATTTGTGATGTGACGGGTATCATTATCTATTTCTCTATTGCCCACGCGCTCTTATAGGGTACGCGGACACTTTTCGACCTTTCAAGTAGTTGTTGTATGATTAACGCATTTTATTCGCTAAAAATGTTCACTCACGCCTAGAATATGCTCTATATCTACTTTAAGGCCCCTGAAACTGCTGTTAAAGTGATGAAATTAGGCGTTATTTGGTCGAATATATTGATAAGGTTTTGAATTTGCGAAAAGTGTCCGCGTACCAAGATAGCCAGATACTAATATAAGGCCCTCAAGCGAGGGCCTTGTTTTTTATTTTGATTTTTTCTTTGTTGCTTTCTTGGCAGTTTTTTTAGCGACTTTCTTTTTAGTGACTTTCTTTGCAGTCTTTTTGGCCGTTTTCTTAGCTACTTTCTTTGCAGTTTTCTTTGCAGTCTTTTTGGCCGTTTTCTTAGCTACTTTCTTTGCAGTTTTCTTTGCAGTTTTCTTTGCAGTTTTCTTTGCAGTCTTTTTGACCGTTTTCTTAGCTACTTTCTTTGCAGTTTTCTTTGCAGTCTTTTTGGCCGTTTTCTTAGCTACTTTCTTTGCAGTCTTTTTGGCCGTTTTCTTGGCCACTTTCTTTTCTGCTTTCTTCGCAGTCTTTTTGGCAACTTTCTTAGTTGCTTTTTTTACAACTTTTTTCGCTTCTTTCTTAGCGTCTTGTGCTTTCTTTGTGAGGTCGTTTGCAACTTTCTTAGTTGTACGTTTTACTTCTTCAACGGCTTCTTCAACATCATCAGACATCTCTTTTGCAGCTCTTGTAACTCTGTTGATTGCTTTCTTCGTCGACTTCTTAACATTTTGATATGTCTCACTATGACCAATGGCCTCTAATTCTTTTTCAATTAGCTTGTCGTACTCTGCTAGAACTTTCATTGGGTCTTTACCAAGACGATCGAGTTCTTGTTGAAGCTCTTCAAAGAATTTTTCAACCTTATGCTTTTGTACGTTTACTTTGTCATAGCGAAAGCGGAAGTGAGCATATAACTCATCGTATTTCTCACTACCTTCATCTTGGATTCTTTCTAACAGGTGTCGACACTTTTTTACAATTTCATCACTTGATGATGTTAGTGCATGTTTGGCCTGCTTGTTCTTCTTTTTTAAAAAATCATCTAAACCACTCATTTTTTCCCCCTGCAGCAAGATATCTTGATACACGTAAATAATATTACGTTACAAGTGTATCGTATTAGAAAGTATTTTCAACACTTTAATGATGGTAATTTTTTAATAATTACTTGCTTTGAGTCACAGAATTCTCTATATATACATATATCAATCAATTGGACGCTTATGGACAACAAAATAGAAGAAGTTAAAACAACTAAATATGACGAATCAGCGGATCGCGCAGGACTTCTTGTCTCTGTCTTATGTTGCCTACATTGCATGGCAATTCCATTATTGATTATCTTTGTTCCATCACTGGCCACTTATTTTGAAAATCCACTTATTCACAGTCTTGCGATCTTTATTGTAGTTCCAGTAGGGCTCTATGCTTTTATCAAGAACTTAAAAGTTCACAATGATAAGAGACCACTTTTTATTGGTATCCTTGGTATGGCCACTATTTTAGTTGGGCACTTTAATCAGTACTTTTTATCTGATCATGCTGGACATATGCACATGCATTCTCACTCAATTGGAACAGTTGAAGTTGTGGCCTCTATCGTTGGTGGCCTAGCTCTAATTGCAGCGCACTTACTTAATATCAAGTTATGTCGTTGCAACCACTGCGAACACTAGTAACGTAAATTCGTTCTTTTCGAAATTTTTAATGAAGAATTATCCATATAAAGATCTATGGCATCACTGTATGCTTGCGCACTTTCTAATCCAAAAAGTTTCTTCGTAAAACTATGGCCAAAGTTAAGCCATACATGCCCAACTTTTAAAAAGAAGCGAATGCGTTTAAGGGCGGCCTTTGATTCGTAGTATTTAAAGCAAGCACTTATATAGGCCTTCACAAATTCACCATAGTAACGAGCATGTAGGTGAGGGTCTTCGCTTAGGAATTGTTTTTGGAAGTCGTTTAATTCATGGCCTTGATCGGCCGCAAATTGAGTAATTAACCAAGGCTTTGCTGTTAGAGAGCGTCCTAGCATAACGGCCTGGCAGCCTGTTTCATTAAGCATTTGGGCAATGTCGCCGTGATCTTGAATATCGCCATTACCAATTATTGGAATATCGATACTTTCTTGTAAGAACTTGATTTGCTCCCAGTCTGCAACACCTTTTCTTTTTTGGGCCGCTAGCCTTGGGTGTAAGATGAGCCAATCAGCTCCGGCCTCTTTAAGCGCACTACAGAAGTCTAAAAGAAAGTTCTTATCGTTTTGATGACCGGCCCTAAGTTTTACTGAGACAGGAACAGTAGCGTGTCTTTTAACCATCTCCACAACACTTGCTGCATACTTTGTATCACCCATTAATGAAACACCGTAGTTGTGCTTTAAGGCTTTTTTTACTGGGCAGCCCATATTGATATCAATGGCACTTGCTCCCCAGGCCTCTAGTTTCGGGATGGCCTTTTCAATATATCTTTCTTCATTACAAAGTATTTGTGGATAAAGTCCGTAGTCAGATTCGCTTTTAAAAGTTTCAGGAGTCTCTCCAAGAACTTGGTCAGGTAGTCTTCTTGAGTTTAGCATTTCTGTGGCCCATAAGGTCTTTATATTCTCTGGGAAATAGGGCCTAAGGGCCTCTCTAAGCGCAACATGTGAGAGTCCTACCATAGGAGCTAAAAGCGCTCTAAATTCAATTAGGTTCTCAAACTTTTGCCAAGAAGGTGTACGAGGTTGTGCCAAATTTGTTCCTTTAGTTCAGTTAGCTCGAGTTCTTGCCTAATCGCGAATTCTCGGTAGATGGCCGAAACCTTTAGATCTCGACGATCATCAGTTTCAAAGAAGATATACTCTAAGTCCACTTTATTATTCAAGATGGTGCTGCTAATTTTAGCATTAGACGACTCGAAGAAGCGGGGGCCTAGGCTGGTGTAGATTCTGCGCTCATGAGAGTTATTCATATCACTAAGCGTTCCATTAAAGTCATGAAGTACCCAAGGCGTATGGCCAGGGTAGGACTTATGAAGGCGAAAAATTTCAGATAGACATCTTACATTGTGAATTATGAGAGGCTTATTTAGTTGGTTGGCCAATTCAATATGCCAGCTAAAGACTTTTTCTTGTTTTTTTAGGTCTGTGTCGATAGCGCGATCAAGGCCGGCCTCTCCAATCATAAGACACAGCTCCATATGACTAAGTTTCTTAACTTGCTCAAAACTTTCTTTGGCGCCTGATAGCCTCCATGGGTGGACTCCTGCACTAAAAAATTGACCCGCTTGGGGTAAGTCATTGATTTGCGGTGAGTATGAATAAATGCAAAAATCCTCAATAGGAGCTGTTTTGTTTGGCCTTGAATGGCCGTGAAGGTCGATAAATTTTGCACTTTCGCTTTCTTTGCTTGTCATATGACATATATTTTAATACATTACGGTTCTAATTAAAAATTTGAAAAAAGATATTGCTTATCTTTTTAAAATCAATTATTTATTTAGGAATTATTTAATATATTTATTATAAGCGTTACAAATTGATGTAGGAGTACTTAATGTTAACAATTAGATTACAACGCGGTGGTAGAACTCACATGCCTATTTACACAATCGTTGCAGCTGACTCAAGAAATGCAAGAGACGGAAAATTCAGCGAGAAATTAGGTCAATATAACCCACAACTTAAAGAAAATAACCTTATCGATATCAAAGCTGAGAGAATCTCTGAGCTACTTGGTAAAGGTGCTACAATTTCTGATACTGTAAGAACACTTCTAAAGAAGAACAAAGTTACTCTTAACTAGTAATTTTTGTTTTTCATTTAAAAAAGCATAAAACGGCATTTTTGTAGAAGGAGTTCATGATGAGTGAGTTAAAAGACTTAATCGATACAGTTAGTCGCGCATTAGTTGATATGCCAGAGCAAGTAGAAGTAAACGAGATTGTTGGTGAACAAACAACAGTTATCGAACTTAAGGTTGATAAAACTGACCTTGGTAAAGTTATTGGGAAGCAAGGGAAAACAGCTCGCGCACTAAGAACTATTCTTAATGCTGCTTCAACTAAGTTGAAAAAAAGATCTGTTTTAGAAATTATAGAATAATTTACTTGAATCAATAAATATTGTGTTTTAAAAAGACCTATCGAAAGATAGGTTTTTTTATTTTTGTTATAACAAAAGAGAGCATATATATGATTGAATCAATGTCTATTCCACAAAGTCCAGAAGCAAAACGCATTCTATTAGTAGATGACCAAATAGAAATCTTAGAGCTTTTACAAGATGCTTTACAGATGGAAGGGTATCAAGTTGATGCTTGTGCAAATGCAAGTGCGGCCTTAAATGCTCTAGGTGAACATACGTATTCGCATGTAATTTCGGATTATCAAATGCCTGAAGTAAATGGGATGGAGCTTGCATCACAAGCACAAGGTGTCTTAAAAGAGAAGATGCCCCCTTTTATTCTTGCTACAGGTGATTGTTCGATTAATTCTGAGACGATTAAGGGCAAAGGTGTTAGTGGTATTCTTCCAAAACCATTTACCCTTAAGCAGGTAATAACTGTTCTACAAAATTAGAAACTAGCTATTCTTATTTTCGTTCTTTGATTGGTCTTCGATTTTGCTGGCAGTATTGGTATTGTCCTGCTGATCTTCTTCTTTAAGTCCATGTTTAAAGCCTGTAATGGCCTTTCCTAGAGACTTACCAAGTTCTGGAAGCTTCTTCCCTCCAAAAAGTAGAATAATGATAGCTAGGATAATTAAACTTTCTGTAATTCCAAGGCTCATATTTTCCTCATTTCAAGCTAAATTAATAAATTTTAGATAAGTCCATTGTATACTTACCTGGAGCATATTCGCTAAATCTTTTTGCACGAATATCCTTATAAATCTTCTTATTGTTGGAATTTGAGGCATATGGATAGATACAAATCCCACCTCTTGGTGTGAATTCACCAATAACTTCAACGTATTTTGGCTTCATAAGCTTTGTTAAATCGTCACAAATTTTTTGCACACAATCTTCGTGGAAGTCACCGTGGTTCCTAAAACTAAATAGATATAGCTTTAAAGACTTAGACTCAACCATCTTCTTATCTGCAATATAATTAATGTAGATACGAGCAAAGTCAGGCTGGCCTGTTTTTGGGCATAGGGATGTGAACTCTGTACACACAAATGTTGTCCAAGCGTCACTTCCTGGGTTCTTGTTGTCAAAGGCCTCTAGTACATCTGGAGCATAAGTATCTGGATACTCTGTATTTGCTGAACCTAGTGCAAATGCATCTAGTTCTTTTACATTTCTTCCTTTCGGTGATTGCTTTGCTTTCGACTTTGTTTTCGTTTGTTTAATAGATTTTTTCGATGCTGACATTTATCGACTCTCTTGAATTATTTTGATAGGTTATATTTACTTAATTTAACATTATCAAGGAACAATGGCAATGCGTCATGATCATTTAACATTTCCAGTTGGTAAAAAAGATGGACACAAGGTTACTAAGGTTGTTCTTGTTCAACTTGGTTCTCCTGAGTCTCCATCGACATCGGATGTGCGTAAATACTTAAGGGAGTTTTTGGCCGATCCAAGAGTCGTCGACATTGATCCTAGGGTCTGGAAAATAATTTTAAACCTCTTTGTTCTCCCGTTTAGACCTAAAAGGTCAGCAGCATTATATAAAAGAATTTGGGAAGGAAGTGAATTTCCATTAACGAGAATTACTCGTGAGTTTACTCATCGAGTAAATGAGCTAACTCCTGAGCATATTGAAGTTGAGCATGCTTTCTTACTTTGTGGGCCAAAGGTTGCTGACGTTTATGCGAAGTGGGAAAGGGAGCTTGATGAGAGAAAAGATCCTGCTCAAAAGCTAATCGTGATTCCTATGTTTCCACAATATTCAGAATCAACAATTGCAAGTGGAATTGACTTCTTTGGAAAACTTTTAGAGACAAAAGTCAGAATTCCAAACTTTGAGGTGATTACAAATTTTCACCGTCTCCATGCTTTTATTGATAACTCAATTGAGAAGATTAATGAGAAGCTTGCTAATGAGAATATTGATGAGTTAGTGATCTCCTTCCATGGTATTCCAAAGAGGAGAGTTATTTATAAGAAGGATCCATACTATCAGCACTGCTTTGAAACTTTCGAGTTTATCAAGCAAGGGGTGGTTGGCATTGATCCTGAAAAAATTCACATGACTTACCAATCTCGCTTTGGAAGTGAGGAGTGGCTAACCCCATATACAGATGAATACACTGTGAATCTTGCAAAGGGTGGCGCAAAGAATATTGCTGTTTATTGCCCGGCCTTCGTTGCAGATTGTTTAGAAACAATTGATGAGATTGGAACGGAGCTGCAAGAAGAAGTTGAAGAGTTTGGAACTCATATTCACGCTATTGCGTGTTTGAATGATGACGAAAATTGGGCCAAAGGTTTTGCTGACTATGTTGAAACACTTTGTGAGAACCCAAAAGATGTCGAAAAAATAGAATATCAATTAGAAGAGGAAAAATACATGGATATGCCAAAGCAAACAATGGAATCGGAGCCATTAAGTGATAATGCTAAGAAGTCGCTTAAGATCGTCTTTTTAACTTTATTTTTAGATCTTGTGGGATTCTCAATTATCTTCCCACTATTTCCAGCACTTGCTAAGTATTACTTAACTGTTGATGCTGATAATGTTTTCTTAAAAGCGATCTTTGGTTCAATCGATACGCTAACTCAAGCTGGAGGAGCAAGTAATTTCTCTGCTATCGTACTCTTTGGTGGTGCGCTTGGTGCACTTTATTCACTATTACAATTTGTTGCAGCACCAATTTGGGGAACAATTTCAGATCGCATTGGAAGAAAGCCGGTACTTCTCGTTTCAGTCTTTGGACTATTTATAAGTTATGTCCTGTGGGCAGTTGCCGGTAATTTTACAATCCTAATTATTGCTCGCTTCATTGGTGGGATCATGGGGGGGAATATCTCGACAGCAACAGCTGTTGTGGCCGATGTGACAACAAAGAAGAACCGTTCAAAAGGGATGGCAACGATTGGTATTGCCTTCGCTCTAGGTTTCATAATTGGGCCAGCAATGGGTGGGATTCTTTCACTATTTGATCTAACTAAGATTTACCCAGTGCTTGCTGATTACGGCGTGAACCCATTTTCAATGGCCGCAATAGTAGCTGGTGTTCTTTCACTATTTAACTTAATCAACTTATTTAATAAATTTGATGAAACTCTTCCTGAAGCTAAGCGTGGAAAGCATGAGAGTGAGAGAAGTGCAAATCCGATTACACTTTTCAGGCCACTTCCATATAAAGGTGTTAACCTAACAAACTTTGGTTACTTCTTATTTCTACTAGCATTTAGTGGGATGGAATTTACTTTAACATTCTTAGCGGCGGAAAGGCTAAGCTACTCATCGATGGATAACGCTTATATGTTTATCTTTATCGGTCTTATCTTAGCACTTGTTCAAGGTGGATATGTTCGTCGTAAGGCCCATACAGTAGGTGAGAAGCGTATGGCGCTTCAAGGTCTTGTGACAATTATTCCAGGTCTTGTTCTAATTGGCCTGGCCGAATCTTCTTGGCTTGTTTACGGTGGTCTATTTTTCTTAGCTGTAGGATCGTCACTAGTTATCCCATGTCTAACTTCACTTGTTTCAATGTATTCACCGGCACAAAGCCAGGGGCATGTCATTGGTGTCTTTAGATCCCTTGGAGCACTAGCAAGAGTTATTGGGCCAATCGTAGCCTCTCTTGTTTACTGGCGCTACAGTTCTGCGGCTCCATATTATCTTGGAAGTATCTTCTTAATTATTCCAATTCTTATGATTGCGAGACTTCCAAAACCGCAAGAAACAAATGTATAGTCTGCTGCGGCCCTGCCTCTCGCAGACATACGGATAAAAAAAAAGCCTCGCTAAGCGAGGCTTTTATCATTTTGGACTAGTGTCCTGTTTTCATTTCAATTTGAGATTGCATGTAATTTTCAATACCAACCTTTTCAATAAGTGAAAGTTGAGTCTCTAGCCAGTCGACATGCTCTTCTTCTGAGTCAAGGATCTTAGATAAAAGATCACGAGAAACATAATCTTGTTTACTTTCGCAAAGCTCGATTGCTTCTTTTAATAATGGTACAGTTTCAGCTTCTGTTTCAAGGTCTGCTTCGATGATTTCTTTTACATTCTGACCAATTCTGATTCTCTCAAGCTTTTGAAGATTAGGTAGTCCTTCCAAGAAGAGAATTCTCTTAATAACTTCATCAGCGTATTTCATCTCATCAATACTTGCTTTGTACTCAAGGTGGCCGATCTTATCGAGTCCCCAGTCTTCAAGCATTCTTGCATGAAGAAAGTATTGGTTAATGGCCGTTAATTCTTTTGTAAGAACATTATTTAATGCTTTGATTACGTCTTGATCACCTTTCATGATTAATCCCTTTCAATAATTAATTATGGATTAATGCTATAGAAGATTGGGATGTGTTTCAAGGATTTTATTTTTTGACTGGACTTAAGTTATTCTTAACTTCACTGGACTGCTCTTTCTGATTAGCTTTTAGATTCTTCTTAGCAAGGCCAGAAGAAACTTGTTCTAGTAAGCAAACACCGCATGAATTTCCGATACCAAGGCTATTGATAACCTCTTTCTCTGTCTGACCCTGCTTGATTGCATTATCGAGCATATCTTGTGTAATGGCGTTACATATACAAATATACATTAACTTAACTCCTCATTTGATCTTATCGTCAAAAGTTTTAATAATCAAACAAAAAATTGAGGTATGATAAATATATTTGACCGCTAAAATGGAATTTCAGCTATTTATAACTCTCTTTGTGAATAATTGGGCCATAGTTAATTGATGCTTTGAGGCGAGGATTAGCTCGTCGCTTTGGGCCATTCCTGGACAACCATTAACCTCGATTAGACGAAAACCGCCTCGTTCTTCTTCTAAGATATCAACGCTGATAAAGTAGAAATCAAGCTCATTGACAATAGTATCTGTGATAGAAAGTACCTGTCGTGGGGTTTTATCTTCTTCAATCATCTCACAACTACTAGAAGCAAAATTAAGAATATGAAATTCGTTTTGTGTATTCTTCGGTGACTTTCTAATAATGAGTTTCTTAATTCTATTTGAAGATAGGCCCTTAAATAATAGAACACGCCATTCAGATTTTAATTCAACATAGGGCTGGATGATATAGTTGAGATCACCTTTATCAATTAAGTCCCTTCGATCCTGAATGATATTAGTTGATGGGTAGACCCCTTTGGCCTGTTGACCACGTGTTGTTTTGAAAACCCATTTGTTTTGCTTTCCTGCATAGATAGGTTCTTGTTTAAGTAAATAAGTTTCAATTACCTGTGACGGTTCAAGAATTTCTTTGAAGTGTAGCCACTGTAGGAACTTATCTCTTAGTACACGTGAACAAGTAACAGGATTAATCATTTTTTTTTGCTCGAGTATGGCCATATTTTCAAGGTCATCATCATTATAGTTAAGGCCTGTGTTACGATTGATCACAACATCGGCCCAGGCCATGTCCTCGTTACTAACGGAGTATGGATCAGAGAAACGGCACGAATGAGTCGCTTCATTGAACGCTGCTTCGAGTTGTATACAGGCATAAAGCCTCGGGTTGGTTGTTAAAATGAGTAAGTTTTGGCTTTTCATATTGCGTAATATCTCACTAAAATATTGAATATCTATAAATTATATATGATATTATAACACTATATTAATTTGGCCTTAATGGTAGCTATGAATCGATTATCAATATTTAATTATACAACTTTATTCTCTTTAATTATCGTTTTACTTTCTTGTTCTGGTGTTGAGCTTATCAATAGTGACCAAGACGGAAATGCCGTTTCAAAGGCCCCAGAAGTGGCCAAGCAAGCTGAAGTCGCAAGAAAAAAAATTGAGCAACCTAAGAAGGCCATAACTAGTGATGATTTAGGCTTTACTGATCATTCTCATAAGAATGAGTTTTCAACTGTTGAAAATACAAAGCGCGTAAAATCATTTTGTGGTGATATCGATAAGAAATTTAAAAAGTACGGATGGGGAGAGTCTCATTGTGACTCGTATAAGTGGATTCATGTGAGAGACACACATCAAGGACGACCGATTATGTGGACAGTCTTTGGAGACGAGGAAGAACATAAACAAGAGCCTAAGAATATGACCTTAGTTCTATGTGGTGTTCATGGTGATGAAATTACACCGATCAAATTTTGCTTTGATATTTTACACCACCTTTATCACGAGGTTGCTACAATTGAAGGGCAAAAGAAGTTAAAAAATAATCTCGTTGCTGTTGCCCCAATTGTCTCTCCTGACTCATTCTTTAAGAGAAGACCTACTAGAACAAACTCGCGTGGAATTGATCCAAATAGAAACTTTCCAACTAAGGACTGGGATAAGAAGGCCCTCCACCTATGGAAAACTCGTTACGGAGCGGCCAAGCGTAGGTACCCTGGTAAAGTTGCAAACTCAGAACAAGAGACGATCTTTCAAGTGAATATTATCTCTCGTTATAATCCAAATAAGATTATTACAGTTCACGCCCCATTAACGATTCTTGATTATGATGGCCCGGTCGTTTCTAATCATATACATGAAGAAGATGGCCTTGCGCTAAAGGCCGAAGAACTTCTTAATACAATGAGTAAGAAGGCCAATGGGTATCGTGTGAAGAACTATCCTTTCTTTCCTGGAAGTTTAGGAAATTTTGCTGGAAATGAGAGAAAGATTCCTACCTATACGCTAGAGCTGCCTTCAAGTGATAATCGCAATCATAAGAAGTATTGGAAGATGTTTCGTGAGTCAATTGACTTCGCAGTTTTTCATGCACCAATGACTCGAACTGAGGTTACGGCAAGAAAGAACCAGATTGATTAAAGTTTAGTCATTTTAGTGACTTAAAAGCAAATCTCGGCCACTTTTTTACACTTTCATATCAATTTAAATTGACTCAAATTCCATTAGGATTTATTAGTAGCCTATGGAAAAGAACTTATGGAAATTAGCGGGGCTTGAGGCCCCAAATACGCCTTACGATATGGCAATTGTTACTGACGAAGTTAGACCTCATAGTGTTAACCTTGTTGGTTTTGGTTTTGATGGAACGGCATGTTTTAGAAAGGGGACACGCTTAGGGCCAGATGCTTTAAGAGAAGTTTCTGATGGTATTGAAACCTATTCACCATATCTTGATCTTTCAACTGAAGATTGCACTTTCTATGATCTTGGAAATCTTCCAGTTGCAGATCAACAAGAGGAGAGTTGGAAGGTTGCGACTGCTTGTTTCGAAGAGAATTTTGATCATATTAATTTAAAAGAAAACGATATAAAAATTATGACTCTTGGTGGAGAGCATTCAATTTCTTATGCTCCAATTAAGAAGTACCTGCAAGACTTTGAGGATCTTGTTTTAATTCATCTTGATGCTCATGCTGATCTTCGTGATGGATATCTTGGTTACCATTATTCACATGCCTCAATTATCAAGCGAAGCCTTGATCACTTTGGGCCAAAGCATAATCTTATTCAATATGGGATTCGCTCTGGTACAAAAGAAGAATATGAGTACATGAATGAGAATGGAACTATTGCAAAATCGCGTGCAGAGTTCTTAGATCGAGTTCGTGCAATCCCGGCGAATCGTCCGGTATACTTAACACTTGATTTGGACTACTTCGATCCAAGTTTCTTTCCTGGAACTGGAACACCAGAGCCTGGTGGAGAAGACTTTCATTCATTTATTAGTTTTGTAAAAATCCTATTAGAAAAGAATATAGTAGGTTGTGATATTGTTGAGCTAGCTCCTGAGATTGACTCATCTGGGAATAGTTCTGTTTTTGCTGCAAAAGTTGTAAGGGAAATGATTCTACTTTTAACTAGCAAAACGAAGTCTTAGTAAGAAAAGGAAGTTTAAGAAATGACAAATGAGACTTGGACAATTCAAGATTCTGATCGCCTCTACAACGTAAGTAAGTGGAGTAACGGTTATTTTAAGATCGAAGAAAATGGACAACTTAAAGCGACTCCAAATCCAAATAAGAATGTTGGAATCGTTATTAATGACGTTATTGAAGAAGCAAAAGAACAAGGAATTCAACTTCCTTTAGTAATTCGTTTCCATGATATTTTACGCTCGCAAGTAAAGCTTTTAAATAATACCTTTCAAAAGGTAATTGATGATGAAGATTATCGCGGGAAATTTTTTGGTGTTTACCCTGTCAAGGTAAACCAAATGAGAGAAGTCGTTGAAGAAATTGTTGATGCTGGCTCTCGCTACAATTACGGACTTGAAGCTGGATCTAAGCCTGAGCTTCTTTCTGCTCTTGCCTATAATAATAACGCCGACTCTCTTACTGTTTTAAACGGTTACAAAGATCGTGACTATCTAAAGCTTGCTATACTTGGAGCAAAACTAGGACGTAAGATATTTGTCGTTATTGAAAAATTCTCTGAACTGCGCATGCTTGTTGAGCTTGGTAAGGAGCATGGGGTAATTCCATTTATTGGAATTCGAGGCCGCATGTCTGTTAAGGGCCGCGGTAAATGGGAATCTAGTGGTGGAGATAAGGCGAAGTTTGGTTTAACGACTTCTGAAATTATCTTGGCCATTGAGTTCTTAAAAAAGCATGATCGCTTGGATATGTTAAAGCTCTTTCACTTCCATATTGGATCTCAAATTACTGATATCCGCTCAATTAAAGAAGCAATTGAAGAGGGCTCTCGAATCTATTGTAAGATGCAAAAAATTGGTGCTCCTCTGCAGTATTTTGATGTTGGTGGTGGACTTGGTGTTGACTACGATGGGACAAACTCAACAAACGATTCATCAATTAATTATTCAATTACAGACTATATTACTGATATCGTTTACGGACTAAAGTCTGTATGTGATCTAGAAGGTGTCGAGCACCCGCATATTATCACTGAGAGTGGACGCGCAATCACGGCACACCATAGTTGCGTTATCACAAATATCATTGGTGAAATTGATAACACAAAGATTGAGTTTTCAACTAAGCAAGAAACAGGTGAACATAATCTCGTTACTGAGATGAGACAAGTTGGTGAAGTTTTAGAAAAAACAAAAAATTGGCAAGAAGCATATAATGATGCTTTGAAAATTAAGACTGATTCAATTCATGCTTTTAAACTTGGGATTCTTGAGCTTGAAGAACGAGCGAAAATTGAGACTATGCATCTGCGTATTCTTAAAGAAATTAATTCTCTAGTTCCTGAAGAAGATTTTCAATCGGAACTAATGCAGGATCTTGAGAATACCCTAAGTGGCCAATACTTATGTAACTTTTCTGTGTTTCAATCTGCATGTGACAGCTGGGCCATCGAACAAGTTCTACCTGTTGTTCCACTTACACGTCTTAACGAAAAACCTCTTAAGAGATCAACTCTTGCAGATATTACATGTGATAGTGATGGGAAGATTGATCGCTTTTATGATCCTGATGAAGGGTTTAAAAAGACAATTGCAGTTCATCAGCTAAATGAAGGTGAGGAGTATCGCATTGGTATTTTCTTAACAGGAGCCTACCAGGATGTTATGGGTGATATGCACAACCTTTTTGGACGAGTTAATGAAGTTCACGTCTACGCAGATAGTGACGATCCAAAGGGATTTTATATTGAAGAGACTGTTGAAGGAAATTCTGCACGTCAGGTTCTTTCAACAATGCAGTATAATCCTGAGTTTATGGCCTTTAAAGTAAAACGCTATATTGATCGTCAGGTGTCACGTGGAAGGATTCGTCCTCGTGATGGTGTGTCTCTTGTAGACTTCTATGAAGATTGTCTCAAAAGCTATACTTACTTAAAATAAAACTGTCATAAGTTGTTAAAAATTATCGGTCTCTGATAATTGACTTACTTACTTTAGTGTTTGATAATTATTGTATTATTAAAAGAAAGTTTGTCAGGGATCGATAACATGTCTTTAAAAATTGAAAAGAATTCAATCAAACCACCAAAACAACCAAAATCGCCAGCATCAAAATCGAATTACTTCATTATATGTGCACTATCTTTGATGACACATGGTGTTCTTATCTATAATTGGCTTATTTCAAGAAGCTTATACAATCTTATTTTTATGGTCTTAGCTGGGGTCCTTGCTATTGTTGCTATCATTCCTATGATTAAAGAATATTACGCGAAAATGCGTCTCTTTAATGATAGTGAATTATTACGCCTAGAAGTTGAAAGACTGACGAGTGAAATGAAAGAATTAAAAGAAAGTAAGAAGTCACTTCAAATCAAGCTCTCACAAGAAATGGAAGCTGTTGAAAGTCAAAAAGAACAAATCTCTCAATTTGAATTAATGAATATTGAACTTCAAAATACGATGGAAGACATTAAGGATCAAATACTTGTGATTAATGATGGACATAAAGGAATGGGGCCAATCGTTGATTCTATTAATGAATTAAGAGAAAAAGCTCTTGAGTTCATTAAAGAATTACCAAAGCAAAGTGATGCTAAGAATGAAACAGAAGAAGGGGATTCTAAATTCCAAGAAACTTTTGAAAAGTTTATGAATGAATTCCAGGATATGAAAGATATTATCTTTCAACTAAAGACACTAAGCTTTCGTGTTGATGTTCAAGCAAGTTTACTCAATGACTCCGAAATGTCTCAAAGTAGTAGTGAACTTGAAGGCCTAAGTCGTAATCTTGCAAAATTCTTTAATAATGTAATTGGGCTTCTTTCAAATCTGGAAGAAACTTACCGTGGAAATCAAGATCAACTAATTGAAAAGTTAGCAATTTGTCGTGACGAGATTGATTCATACTTAGACTCAAAACAAGATATTGCTTGTGAGGTTGAAGAAGTTAGAGGGCAAATTGAGACGGCATGTGAAATTATGACAACTAAAATGGATTTAGTTGAAGAAACGATTGGCCGCGGCGACGACTCTGAATTAATTGAAGAAAATGCCGTAATTTCAGCAACTAATCAACAATCCCAAGAATCTCAGATTATTCAATAAGTGAATCATTAAAATAATTTAAGTATTTACCGATACTCTTCATATCAGCGAATGAAGCTGGTGTGAGGAGTAGTGGGAAATGCCAATTCAAGACCTATCTGATGTCGATTTAAATACATCTGAAGAAGCACAAGATAGTGGCGTTCAGGAGTATAAATTTGGTGGTGTTCATGGACACAATGATCTTTCACATTTGTCTCTTTACTATAAGCAACCAATTAAAGCACTTATAGGGCGTACTGGCCTTGTTATACTAAGCTTCTTTACAATTGGCCTAGTCTTATCCTTTGTGACTTTATTTCTAAGTTATACAACTTTTGGGCGCGAGTTTATGCAAACTCTAGTTTTTAATATCTTTTAAAATTGTTGCCGCTATCTTTTTAGGAATTGGCATGATGGATAGGCGAGAGCCTTTTTTTACCAAAGGCATCTCCTCAAAGCGACTATCAGCTTTCATTTCTTTTAGCGTTAATGCTTTAGAAAATTTTTCGACAAATTTTATATCAACAAGAAACCAGCGTGGAGCTTCTTTTGTGGCCTTTGGGTCAAAGTACTTTGATTTCTCATCAAATTGCGTCTTATCTGGATGTGACTCTTTGACTACTTCTGCAAGTCCCACGATAGCTGGCTCTTTGCAACTTGAGTGATAGAAGAAGACCTTGTCTCCAAGTTTTATCTCATCTCTCATGAAGTTGCGGGCCTGATAGTTTCGCACTCCATCCCAAGATTCCGATTGTTTCGGACGCCTTGCGAGGTCATCAATAGAGAAAGCATCAGGTTCGCTTTTAAAGAGCCAGTATTGCATTATTATCCTTTTTCCTTAAGGGTTTTGGATTAGTCCTTCAAGGTTTTTCTTCATAAATGTTGGCAGGTAGAATGCTGCCTTATGAAGTCCTGCATTGTAGTAAGAGAACTCAAGTCCGCTTGCTGCTACTGCGTCTTCTCTAAAATCGTTTATTGGGTGAATGTCGCCTTTTGTTGCAAAAGTAAATGACCACAGTCCACCAGGATATGTTAGGTTAGAGAAGTTATAGATAAATGTATTTTTGAAAATATCATTTAGAACACCGAGCATACTCTTTTGAATTTCTGCCTCAAACCAAGGCGATTCTCCTTGAGAAACAACGATACCGTTTTCAGCAAGGCACTTATTTACATTAGTGTAAAACTCAGGGCCAAATAGAGGGGCCGCTGGTCCAATTGGGTCAGTTGAGTCGATGATGATAACATCAAACTTCTCTGTTGTTTCTTGAACAAATTTAACACCGTCGCCGATGATTAGATCTAGTTTTGGGTGACCTTTTAGAACTTCTGCAGTTTGTGGAATGAATTCAATACATGCTTCACAAACAGCACCATCAATTTCAACCATTGTACATTTTTCAACTGAAGAATGACGAAGTACTTCTCTTGCTGTTCCACCGTCACCACCACCGATAACAAGTACGTTTTTTGGATTTGGGTGAACAAATAGTGGCACGTGAGAAATCATATCGTGATAAGCAATCTCATCTCTTTCTGTTACCATTACTAGTCCGTCGTTTAGAAGCATTTTTCCATGCCCCTTTGTTTCGACAACGTCTACAGTTTGGAATTCTGTTTTCTTCGAGTAAAGAACA
This sequence comes from Bacteriovorax sp. BAL6_X, assembly GCF_000443995.1. NCBI lineage: Bacteria > Pseudomonadati > Bdellovibrionota > Bacteriovoracia > Bacteriovoracales > Bacteriovoracaceae > Bacteriovorax > Bacteriovorax sp. BAL6_X. The sequence goes on along the minus strand of NZ_AUMC01000008.1, from coordinate 165,861 downwards.
TTCTCTACTTTATATCTCATCCCGTAAAAATCTTTATATCTTTCTTCGATCCATAGGTTACTGTGCATAACTGTCTCCTGATATTATTTTATTAAAGTAATTTGTATGGTGTTAAGCGGTTTGTACGTAATTTATAAAAGTGTGAAAAGTACATGATATAGCCGCATTTTAAATAGCTTTCAACTTGCGTCTTTGCCTTGTATTCTCCAGGGTTTACATTGAGCCCGCAGTTTCCATCTTGATTTGGACAGAACTCAATGAAGTCATAAGAGATTGGCTCCATTGCATCAATTAGCACTCCAGCAATTTCCTTCATATCAATATCTGTTTCAAAACTAATATACGGACACTCTTCTTGCGGAGTAATGTGGCAAGTGAAGTAGTTGTCATCCTTGATGGCATTTAAAGAATAGCCATATGGGTTGAAGACAAAATCATCAAGTTCAAAACCTGGTAGGATTTCATCTAGTTTTAATAAATCTCTGATCTGCTCTTTTGTTACATTTTCATCGGTAAGAAGTTTTCTCGCTTCACAAGATATTTCGTACATTAGAAGTTCAAATGTGTGATCATCTACAGACGGAGTGTATTCTCGATCGAGGAAATAAATATAGTTGTGGTGATCATCAATATTGCCGAAACGAAATGCTGTTCCATCAAATTTATTTTCTAGAAGTTTAATATCATCCATAAAAGTTGAGTGCTGCATATGAGAGAAGTACTCATTCTTTCTTTGAAAGATAAGTTGTTTAATTGAATCCTTTCCGTATTCACTAGTAAAAAAGTCAATGGCCTGAATAAGTGTCGTCTGGCCACAAGTAATAATAAGCATTCTGTCTTCCCAAACAAAGAGAGAGGACTCTGAAAGTAGAAATGCTTTCAACTTTTCATTTTTTACACTTGAAAGGATTGTCGCTTTCGCTTTTTCAACTAGCTGGGCCCAAAAAGTATCAGGGATTTCTAGTAAGTTAAGGCCATCTTTAACGATAATTTCGGCCTTCTTTTCTGAACCTTCAAAAATCATATTTCATCCAATTTTTAAATACCTAGCTACTTACCCTAGGTGGTGCAAGTACTCAATATTACAACTAATTTTAATGTCACATCTTATTGCTTGTTAGTCCATCAGGCAAGTAATAAGGGCATAAAGAGGGCCATCCTATATATTTTATAGCCAATAATTTTGGGCATTACCCTAAAGTTTTAACCAAATTTTACCGATTAATAACTGTAAAGCATTAATGAGGGGATTATCATGCTCGCCAGTTTTTCAGAATTTAAGTTCTTTCAATCATTTAGAATTCCAGTTGAAGAAGCGGATAACTTACGTTTTCTCATTCAAAAAGAAGATGAAGTTGGCCATCTCGAATATATCGATGACGCTAAACTTGTTGATATTTCAATCACTGGTTTTGGTTTTAAGACACACGAGAGAATTTCTGTTGGAACAGAACTAGAAGTTTCTCTTCAGTTTAAAAAGAAGCATCTTGATTTAACTGGGCGAGTTGTTCGTGCCTTCTCAAATGTTTTAGAAGATGAAGAGATTATCTATGGTGTTGAGCTTGACGTTGAAAAAGGAATTAATAAATTTCTAGAGTCATATATCATGAGCTTTTCTTCAGAAAGATTAAAAGATTGTCTGATTCAATCAGCACTAAAAGAACGTTATACAGATCCAAATGAAGGATTTGAAATGTTCTCGCTTTTACTTTCTCTATTCAAAGATATTACTCACTTTGGTGATAAAGAAGGCTTTCTTGATACAATGCTTGAAGAAGTTATTCGTATTTTGAATGCACAACGTTCTTCAATCTTTTTAATCAATCCAGATACAAATGAGCTTGAAGCAATTGCTGCTTTAGGGTTAGATAAGACGGGCCTGAAGTTTGATTATCGCCTTGGTGTTGCAGGTTCTGTTTTCACAACGGGGGTCGCATTAAATATTTGTACTGAAAGTGATGAGTCGCGATTTAATAATGCCTTTGATGAGCAAAATGGATTCACGACAAAATCAATTATTTGTTATCCTATTTATAACCGTGAAGATAAGATTATTGGTGTAATTGAAGTTATTAATAAGCGAAATGAAAATCGTTTTACTATTGAAGATGAAAAAACAATGAAGGTTTTAGCTCTTGTTTTCTCATCAGTATTCCATAGCTTTAACCCTATCTCGAATAATTCAAAAATCCGTCGTTTCTCTGCTCCATATGATCGTCAGTATGCAATCATTGGAAACACAACAGGTGTTAAGTCGATGAGAAGCTCGATTTCAAAGCTAAAGGATCTTGATAGTCCAGTTCTTATTACAGGTGAGAAGGGAGTTGGAAAGAATCTTTATGCAACAGTTCTGCACTTTGAAGGTAAGCGCGGACTACATGAAGTAAATACTGTGAATTGTAAATTACAAGATACGGATAAGTTAGAGGCCCAGCTATTTGGCCCAGATGAAAATCAATGTGTTTTTTCGAAAACACAAGGTGGAACAGTCGTTCTTAATCATATTGAAAATCTTTCTTACGAATGGCAAGAGAGACTGTTTGAAGTTATCTCAAACAGAGGTACTTCAGGTGGTATTGTAAGTATTGATTGTCGTATTATGGCAACATCGATTAAGGATCTTGGAATCCTAACTGATGAGGGACTATTTCATCGTGATCTTTTTGAGTTTTTATCACAAGCTCAAATTAATATCGATCCACTAAGACGCCGTGAAGATGATATTGAAATGCTTGTTGAGTATTTCTTAAAGGTTGAGTGTAAAAGACAAGGCCTTTTACTTAAGAGTTTTTCTAAAAAGGTTATGGAACAAATCCTACAGTATGACTGGCCTGGAAATATTTATGAATTAAAGAAATGTATTGAAAGAGCTGTGCTATATCATCCAAAGTCACATATTATATCTGATATTGAAATCAATGACGGAGTATCTCCGCTAGTTGATATTTCAATGAAGCAGAAGCAATTTGGACAGATTGATCATGTCACAGATTTTACACTTCCTCTAAAAGATCGTCTTGCTCTTGTTGAGCGTGAAATGATTCTTAATGAGATTAAAAGAAATTTTGGAAATAAGTCTAAGGCTGCAAAAGAGATGGGAATCTCACGTGAGGCCCTTCGTAAAAAGTTGATTTATTCTCAAGAGATACTTGATCAACTAGAAGCTCCTGAAGTGGATAAAGATAAAAAAGTTGCTTAAAATTAAATAATATACAAATGAAAAGGCCTCGCGATGCGAGGCTTTTTTATGCTTATAATTCAATAATCGGTTTCCATTCTAACCACTCACTATTGGCCTTTTTGTGAATTTTAAAGTAATTCTTCTTTCTTTTTGTGAATCTCTCAGGCGTAGCAAATTCAACTCCTCCAGAGAAGAGAGTCTCTAGGGATTGAGTGCTTATTTTAGCTCCTGAAAAAAGTCCAAATTCTACGTCGACACCGCTTACATTCCAAAATTTCGTCTCTTCCTTCAAAAGTCTATGATAAGGAGAATTTACGAAGATCTCAGCAATAATATTCTTAGCTCGTGTATTGAGTCTTACATCTGTGATTACGCCAACCTGGATTCCACGGTAGTAAACACCTTGCCCTTTTGCGAGAGAATTTCTGCGGTCACTATAAAGACTAAGCCTTTGCCCAAATTTATTGTGTACTTCTTTTAGAGGTGCTTGTCTTAGCGCCTTAAAGCTATCTGTTTGCTTACCTTTATTATATCTTGAACGGCCGATATCCACAGCAATATAATTTCCTGTAAGGGCATCGATCGACTCAATCCCACTAAGGGAAATTTTAGGCTTAACTTCCCAAAACTTTGCTCCCTTAACGACAATATTTTCAAATTCTTTCTTTATTGTCGCTTGTACTGTAAGTGTTGATTTATTACGATCAATTTTTGATCCTGTCACATATCCAATAACAATACTTCTAAATTTAATTGGAGTTTTAACTTTTGAAACAGCGCTACCTAGTGGGAATTCGATTTCAATTTCCTTTCCTGGTATTGTTTCCTCATAAGAAGTATAGAGTTTAAAACTTTTTTCAAAATTTTGCTTAAGAACTGTCTTGTTATCACTTTCAAAGTTTACAAATGAGATACCGCCTTTAACTAGTGAGGCCAAAGATTCTGTTTGTACTTTTACCCCCGTAAGTGAAGCATCAACTTGCATTCCACTGACGTTGTAGAATCTTGAAGTCGAATGAATTAGGTTTTGATAACGGCTTTCAATGAAAACTGTAATATCGACTCCATCTCTTTCCATATCAAGATCATAACTAGTGACTTCTCCTACTTGAATTTTATTGTAGTAAATTGGTGAGCCGTTAGAGATAGAGCCAAGTTTATTAGCATTGAGTTTTATATAGATACCATCACTTCTAAGACTGCGTGGAGTCTCATTAAGAGCATCAAAATTCCTAATAAATTTTCCCTTTGCTGGATGCATATTAATGAATTTACCACTAATAATGGTACCTAGACCTGAAATACCTGATAGGTTTACCGTGGGGCTTACAAGCCAAAACTTCGTATCTTTTGATAAGTAGTCGCGCATACGAGGGTTCATTTCTACATGGACAGCAACACTTGTGAGATTTTTATTAAGCTCAGTATCCTTTACACGGCCAACAATTGTTCCCTTGTAGATAATCGTAGTCTTACCTGGGATAATTCCATCTGCATTTTTGAAGTTGATTGTAATATATGAGGCACGGGCCATTAAGTTTGTATATAAAAGCCAGATCCCAATTGAAACAGCAGCTACGGGAAAGAACCAAATTGGATTTATTCCTTTTTTGCTAACAACTTGAGGTTTTCCGTTACTCATATCTTTCCTTATTATCCCAGATTAATCTTGTGTCCACTTCATTTGACGCTAAGATGGTTAGTATTACGACTGCTGTGAAGTAGAGCACAGCAGGCTCTGCTTTTATTTGAGAAATGAATTCAACATTAACAAGTATAACAAGGAGGGCAATAACAAAGATATCAAGCATAGACCATTTCCCAACGATATGAACAACTCGATAAAGCTTTGTTAACTTCTTCTTTTTTCTCTCATCTAAAGTATTTATATTATCAATGATATACCAAAGTGAAATGATTTTAAATATTGGGACAATTATACTGGCCGCAAATACAATCATGGCAATAGGGTACATCTTTAATGTGATTAAGTTTAGAACACCACCGAGGATTGTCCTTGGAGTGCCTCTATTGAACGTTAGAACTGTCATTATGGGAAGAAGGTTTGCTGGTATGTAGAGGGCAATGGCCGCAATGAGATAGGCTTTGCAACGAGAGATTCCTTCGTAATTTCTAAGTTCAATCTTCGCACCACATCTCGTACAGGTAAGAATTGAATTTACTTTTTGGCACTTAGGGCACAATGCCTTTTGATGATCAATTCCTCTCATAAAGCTTCTTCCATAATTCATCAAAGTGAGTAACTGATTGAAGTAGAATGTTATTAATCATAAGTAAGACCAGGCTAAGAGTCCCAATAGTAAGTTCAACGTCAGAGCGATCGACCATTTTCGAAACCGTCACAATAATACCCATGAAGTAGACATCGACCATAGACCATTCATGAGAAGGGGCTAAGTACTTAAGTAGTGGCTTAGAAATACTCTGATTAATAAACTTATTTTTAATAAAAATTGATAAATAAACGAGCAATCTAAAAAGTGGAATTAGAATCGCAAAGAGAATAACAGAGATTGCTATTGGCCAATATGCTTTAGTGGCAAAAGCGAAGACAGACTGATAAGTCGATGTTTCTAAATTACTTCCTGCCATATGAATTTTCAAAACGGGTAAAAAGAATGCCGGATAGAATAATAAAAGTCCCGATACCGTTAGAACCTTTACCATGAGAATTGTGCTATCGCCGCGGTAGAGAGTGTATCCACAGCACTGGCAAACGGCCTTTTGTCTCGGAGCAATTAATTTAAATTCGTAGAGTTCATCACAGTCAGGGCAAAGGATTAATTTTGAATTATCCTTTAGCGTCTCCTCATCAATTGGAAATGACGTTTTATCTGTGTCGTCTAGAATTGTGGCCATAATAATATTAGGCCATAAATTACCGTTATTTTTAAGAGAGCAAACCTTGCACTATAGACTAAAAGGCCTTGTGAGTATCAATTAATTTACCATCTTGGTAGTGGCGACAATTTCCATCTGTACGTAGTTCAATATAGCCATGGATAAGTTTAGGTTTATCGACAGGCTCTTCTGACTTAGTTGTCTCATCACTACTACCAAGAGCAGCAGTCCGTACTCCAGCGCTCATCGCTGTTGCATTATCATAGAGGTTTTGAATTATTTTTGAGTCGTAGAAACTTAAGGATCTTTTCTTTTCTCCTCCACCTAATTGAGGATACATGATGGACTCTACTGATTTTGAATTAGTATGCTTAAGCCCAATTAAATGGCCAAGCTCATGGAGAATAACAGATGGCATATCATAATAAGAAGAAGTTTCATTGGTATTATCAAAAGTGAACCAATAGTCTTGTAAATTGACAATAATATCACCATGAACCATTCTAAGGTAACTGCCCTTATGTTCAGCAAAGTAGGAGGTGATGGCAAGAACCCCGAAGCCAACATCTGCATACCAATCTTGTGTAATATAGATTCCGATTTCTCCATCATAATAATCGTCCAGGTCTGAAGCTGGATCGCGGGAAGCCGCTTGGCCATGACCTAAGACAAAGTAGTCTCTAGCATCATCGGCATCATTCCATGCCTTTTGCATCTCTTCCATCATGTCGTATTCTAGGTAGTTTCCGTCATCTTCATCTGCTAAGGGGAGGCTATCTGAGCCACCATCAAGATCATTGATATTACTGAAGTCATTGTGGACTTTTACTGTTAAAGGTAGTGCCGATGCATTCCAGCGCAATGGGAGTGAGCTAATTGAAGGTCCCTTATCTGGTTCTTCAACGCAGGAGATAGTCGCCGCACAAAAACACGCTAATAGAAAAGTTGATTTAATAAACTTCATCCCAAACCTTTATCAATAGGAGAGCAATATGCTCGGATAAGTGCCATTAAGCACTATTTTAATAGATATCGGTCCGTGGGATATTAAATTTAGAAAAAATAAAGAACGGGGGCCGTAAGCCCCCGTAATCATAAATCTTATTTACATTTATTCTTAAAATATGACAAATGTGATTACTTTTGTGATTTTGCGTGATCGGCCAGAAATTGAGCCAGTCCCTTTTCTGTTAGTGGGTGACCAAATAGCGACTTAATTACACCAAATGGCATTGTCGCAACATCTGCACCAACCATTGAGCAATGTTTCACGTGATCTGCGTGACGTACTGAAGCTGCTAGGACCTCTGTTTCAAATCCATAGATATCATACATATGACGGATTTCTTGGATTAGAGTCATTCCATCTGCACCAATATCATCTAATCTTCCAATAAATGGAGAGATATAAGTCGCACCATTCTTAGCTGCTAGCAGAGCTTGGTTAGAACTAAAACACAGAGTTACATTAGTTTTGATTCCGTTTTCACTGAACCACTTACATGCAGCGATTCCGTCTTCCGTTAATGGAAGCTTAATAACGATATTACTGTGAATTTTTGCAAGTTCACTTCCTTCTTTAATCATACCATCTTTGTCAGTTGCAATAACTTCTGCAGAGATTGGCCCATCAATGATTTCACAAATATCCTTGATAACTTCAACTTGTGAACGACCTGTTTTTGCAATGATTGATGGGTTTGTTGTTACACCATCAATGATGCCCCATTTCGCTGCTTCTTTAATTTCGTTGATATCACCTGTATCGATAAAAAATTGCATATTTTGCTCCTAAGGGAAATATAAAAAATTAATAAAGAAATTTAACATGGGGAGGAGTAATGGACAAGTTTTCTACCTCTTTTAGTAAAGACGTTTTGCGCTATAATGAGTATATGAGATTAATACTTCTAATGTTTTCATTGATTATGGCCCAAGGTATGGTGCAGGCCAATGCTGACGGTTTTATCATCAAGAAGGACGATGTACGCAATAAAAATATTAAGAAGGACTATAATGCCTATGAGAATTATATTAATGATCATGGCTTTGATACTTTCTATGATCCGAGTATCGACTATTCTAAATTCTCTGGTCGTGTTACCGACAAAGATCCAACTTCAACTGTTTTTAAAATTCAGGTTGAGTCTCGTAATGTGAAATTTCTTAAGCCATCAGATGTTGTTTATTTTAATGTCGCAAGAAATATGGACAATGATCGCTGTAAAGGACATGTACGTGCCAGTGAAGACAAGTATATAACAATTTATGCAAAGGACCTTGAGGATTGTTGGGGTGAAAACTCAACATTAAGGAGAGGAACGATCCTTGTCTTTGAAAGTAAAACACTTGCGGCCAGGATAAAAGAGGCCTCTCGCTACCGCCTATCTTTACTAGCTAAAAAAAGAGATTTTACGTTCCAGTTAAATGACGTGAATAAATTTGTCTGGGGCTTTTCACAAAAGCAAGTGGAAGTCGCGGCCGATTACGATAAGCAAATTCTCGAGCTTCAAAGAAAAAAAGATGAGGCATTGAATTTACTTCTTTCAAAAAAGAACGATCAGGTTCGTCTTCAAGCTGAACTTATTTATAAGCTAGATAAGCTTGATCAAGACCTAGACTTCTATCGAATTGAGAAAGATGAACTTTATACTGATCGTTGGCATCTTGATAAGGATGCTGGCCTGCCAGTATATGACAGACCTGTACCAATTAAAAATTCTTACTAGTCTTAAATGAGCTTGTCTTCATTCATGGCAAGCTCAATAAATTGGTCATTGTAGAAATGCTTATCCATATGTTCTTTATACGGTTTTAAAGAATATGCTGGAGAGACTCCTAACCACTCTTTCATTGTTGTCTCATTAACTCCATTGTGAAGCCAAGTAAAGATACAAGACTGACGTAGTGACTTTGGTGTAATTTGAATCATCAATTGGCTGCGCCACTCCTCAAATAATAACTCCATGCCACGGGCCGATAGTCCTCCGGAAAGAATCTTATGGGCATTGGCATTAAAGAGAAGATGAGGGAAGTTGTGGCCCTGCTCTTTTTTTACTTTTTCAAGTAGCTCGATATACTCATAGAATAAACGGCCAAATATAGCAGGGAAGGTAACTGTATAGGGGTCACGCTTTTCATGTGTGATGACTGCTTTGATTTCGTCTCTAAAAGAAAAGCTTGAAACTTTAATTTTTGAAAGCTCACTTACTTTAAGTCCCCCAAGATAAATGGCACTAAAGATAATCCCATTTCTCTTGGCCTTTAGTTTTTCAAGATCGTTCTTGGCCATACGTTGATCATTTAAGAGCGTATGCCACAGACTCTTTATATGAGAGAAGGTTGCAGGTCTTGGTATATCCAGAAATTTTGGTGAAGTTGGAATTTTTCGAACAGGGTTGGCATTAAAAACACCTTCTTCTACTAAGTGGTCGAAGAAAATTCTTAGGGCCTGAACTCGGCGGCGACGTGAGTTATCAGAATTATACTTGCTCTCTAAGTACTTTCCATATTCAAGAATCTCTGGGATTGAATAGTGTTCAATACTTGTCTGCTTAGCGCTTTCTGTTACATATTGGTTAAAGCAGGCCAGGTCTGTTCGATAATTCTTTATTGTATTAAGACTTCGGCCTTTGGCCTCAATCTTTTTGAAGAAGGCCTTTTGCCATTTTTCTAACTTATTTTTATTGGCAGTTGCGATTTCCATATCCATCCTTAAACTACGTATATTACTGAATATATTATCGAACCTGTTATTATTTCACAAGAAGAAGCTTAAGCTTGCAATTGGTGGGATAAAGCATTATAAATGGCCTTAACAATTCAATATTAGGTGATTTATGCTCGAGACGACCTCACTCGGCCCGAAAGGGAAGAGTAATCCATTTGCCCATGCATTTTATGTGCACACGATTGCAAATTTTAAGCAATCAAGTGATACAAATGCTAGTGGTGCATTAGAGCAAAATCACAAATTCTTAATTGATACATTCCTTAAATATTCAAATATTGAAGAGAAGCTTTTAGCTACTTTCAATTTAAATTTTAAAGATAACGCACTTCTGATGCGTGCCTTTACACATAGCTCATATGCTCATGAGGCCAAGGTAAAAGTAAAAAGCTATGAGAGATTAGAGTTTTACGGAGACTCTGTTCTTGGTGCATTTGTGACAAAGAATCTCTTTCTTAATTTTGATGAGATGAACGAAGGCCAGCTTTCAAAGCTTCGTAGTGCTCTTGTTAATGAAGAAAGTCTAAGCGGACTCGCTAATTTCTTAGGTCTATCTTCTTTCTTAATTGTTGGAAAGGGAGAGTTAGAGGAAGAAGTTAATAGTGGAATTCTTTGTGACTTATTTGAATCACTTCTTGGAGCAGTCGCGATAGACCAAGGTGTTGATCGTGCCGACGAGTATTTAAATACAGTTTTGAGCATGTATGAGAAGGAAGTCGGAGAAAAATTCTTTTGCGAAAAGAAGCTAATAGACTTTGACCCAAAGACAAAACTACAAGAGGAAACACTGGCCCGTTTTAAAAGTCTCCCTGAATATCGTGCCACAAAGATTGGACAAGAATTTAAAATTGAGCTCTATGTAAATGAGCAATATATCTGTGAGCTAATGTCTCATAGTAAAAAAAATGGAACAAAAGAAATTGCAAAGAAATGCTTAAAAAATAATTTATTAGATCGTCTTTAATTTTACGGAGAAGTTATGTTATTAGAAAATCAACACCCAGACAACAAATCACTTATGGCCGCTATCGTTGGAGCTCCAAACGTAGGAAAGAGTTCACTTGTAAACTACTTACTTGGTATGGACCTTTCAATTGTAACGAGCAAGCCACAAACAACTCGTAATAAATTTCATGCCGTTTTTACAGTTGATCATACTGAAGTTGTATTAGTAGACACTCCAGGTCTACACAAGGCAAGTCAGGAACTAAATAAAAGAATTAATCAACAAGCAGTAGAAGGTGTTGATGGTGTTGATGTAAACCTTCTTCTTATTGACTTAACAAAAGATATCCTTGGACAAATCAAAGACTTTAAAGAGTATATTGGTGGAAAAGAGTTATCAAAAACTTGGCTAGTATTTACTAAGTCAGATCGTGTTGAAAATGCAGAAGCGCTTCCTCTAGATAAAGTATTTGAACAAGCTAAAGAAGTTATCCCGTCAATTGAGAGATTCTTCTGTATTTCAACTAAGGCCGGAGATAATGTTCACTTACTAACCGCCGCTCTTTGCGATGAAGCGAAGCCGGGTTCTCACTACTACCTAGACGGTGCAATTTCAAATAAGTCGCAACGATTCTTTGCGACGGAATATATTCGTGAACAAGCTTTTGAATTATTAAAAGATGAGCTTCCATATGAAATGGCCGTTGTTATCGATGAGTATAAAGACTTTAAAGATAAGACAGGTGCATTTGCAGCTCACATTTCAGCTTCTATCCTTGTAAACCGTCCATCACAACGTGCAATCGTTGTTGGATCTAAAGGAACAATGATTAAAGAAATTGGTATGCGTGCACGTAAGAAAATCGCTGCTATGACTGATGGGACAGTTCACTTAAATCTACACGTTAAGGTTTCTCCGAAATGGTTTAAGAATAACTTTGTTCTAGAAGAACTTGGTCTTCCTAGAGCAACAAACTCTGCACGTGTTTGGAAAAAAAGATAATTTATATATAAAAAATAGGACTTTAATATGCAAAAACGATCAATGATCATCTCATTAATTGGACGACCGAATGTTGGAAAGAGTTCCGTGTTCAACCGATTAATGAAGAAACAATTTAAGGCCATTACACATGATATGCCAGGTGTTACTCGTGATCGTCACTACGGAATTACAACTTTCAGTGATGCAGATGAGGATCGCCCATTAGATGCAATTCTTGTTGATACCGGTGGTTTCTATCCAACTCAAGTTGATGAGAATGGAAAGAATGACCAAGAAATTAATGCAAATAAATTCTTCAACATCATGACAGACCACGCTCATCAGGCGATTGAAGAGTCAGACCTTGTTCTCTTTGTCGTTGATGTTAGAGAAGGTGTTCTGCCGTTTGATAAGACAATTGCTAACTTCATTAGAAAACAAAAGAAGAAAATGTGGCTTATCGTTAATAAATTTGATTCAAGTGCTCAAGACGGCGATGAATATGCATTCTATGAACTTGGTATAAATAATGATGAAATGTTTGTTACTTCCGCGGCCCATGGCCTAGGAATGGAAAACCTTCGCGAAAATATCCACCGTGAGATGATGGCATTTTCAGAATCAAATGATGTCATGAATATCTCTGCTCTACAAAAAGGTGTTACACCTCGAGAAAATGTTGTGGCAAAGCTTGCTCTTATTGGTGCACCAAACGCTGGTAAATCAACTCTTCTAAATCAACTTCTTGGAAGTGAACGCGCCCTTGTTTCTGATATTGCTGGAACAACTGTGGACCCAATTGATGGCTACTTTGATCTTTTCCTTGGAGAAGATGCTAAGAAGCTTGATGAGGCCAAGGCATTCTTTAAGAATGATAATCTTCTACGTTCTCAGTACGAAGATTTCAAAAAGAATAACCCTGATCTTTATAACGAGCTAATTTCTTCTTATGATCTTGAAGAGGAAGTTGAGACTGAGTTAGATGATTATGAATTAGAAGGTCTAGAAGATGCGATGCTTGAACAAGACGAAGAGCTTGATGAAACATCTGTAACTCGTATGGAAGCTCAAGTTTTCGGCGAAGAAAGTAATGATGCTGGCCCTGGAGAAGAATCGAGTGAAGGTGAAGCCGAATCTCTGCTCGAAGCAGAAATCGAAGGCAGCCATTGGCGCTCAATCCACATCGTCGACACTGCAGGTATTAGAAAACAGAAGAAAATTGATGACTTTGTTGAGTCGCAATCTGTATATCGTTCCCTAAGAAGTATTGCAGACAGTGATGTATGTATTTATATGATCGATGCGGTTAAAGGTGTTTCTCATCAAGACAAGCGTCTTCTTGATATTGCTATTGAAAAAGGTGCTTCAGTCATCGTATGTCTTAATAAAGTTGATCTCATGGGGGATACTTTTAAGGATCAAGAAGCACGTAAAGAGTGGCTTTTAAATATTCGCGATAAAATGCCTTGGCTAAATTACTGCGACATCATTCCTATTTCTGCAAAACATAAGAGAGGACTTAAGCGTCTTAAGAAAATCCTTGCAAAGACAATCTTTATTAGAAGACAGTCAATTGCAACGGGTGCTCTAAACCGTTTCGTATTTGAACTTATTGAAAGACACCCAATTATTCTTAAGGGATCACGTGGTAAGAGATTCCGTGTTAAGTACGCATCTCAAATCAAGGCCGATCCACCAACATTCTTATTCTATACGAATAAGTCGAAGGGGATTCCTGAAAACTATCGTCGTTATCTAAAGAATGGCCTTCGTGGTGCATTTCCTCTGGACAACACTCCAATCCACCTGATTTTCAGAACGGGGACAGATTTACAAAACCGCATGAAGAAAGTTTCAAAATAAAAAAGGGGCCCTCGATTGAGGGCCTTTTTTTAATTAATAAATTCTTAATTATTCTCTAGATTTGACTTTACTCGAAACTATTCGAACGGCTTGCCGATACGAGAAGATATGAGTAATGACTTTCCTTTTTCTCTTTTAAGAAAGCTTCCTTTAATGAACAAAGAAGTTAATAAGTATAGCTTTGGTCATGTTGTCGTAATTGGTGGCAATTCAGGCTATGCTGGTGCTGCAAGGCTTGCTGCAGAAGGTGCTCTCAGATCAGGTGCAGGAATGGTGAGTGTGCTTACTCAAAAAGCAAGTGTATCTGGTGTTCTGGCCGGACGCCCAGAGCTTATGGTTCGAGGAATCGAAGCCAATGAAAAAGGCATTGAGCACGCAAATGCTATTTTAAAGAAGGCCACAAGCGTAGTCCTTGGCCCAGGCCTTGGTCGAGATGAATGGGGTCGATTCATGTGGGATCACTTCTGTCATCTCTCTCATAATAAAGTCGTAGATGCGGACGCCCTCTGGTTTTTATCACAGGCCCAGAATCCAATAAAGTTAGTAAATGCTATTATCACACCACATGAAGGTGAGGCAGCAAGGCTTCTAAATGTCCCACGTGAAGAAGTTTCAAAACATCGACTATCATCTGTAAAAAAAATCATGAAGTTTTCAAGTACTTGTGTTCTCAAGGGGCATGAGACTTTAGTGGCCTCACAGAGTGTCGCTTACGAGAACAAAACAGGTAACGCTATTCTTGCAATGGCCGGAACTGGAGATATCCTTGCAGGCATTATTGGAAGCTTCTTGGCCCAGGGATTAAGCTTAGATGAGGCCGCTTGTCTTGGGGTTTGGGTGCATGGCCGGGCCGCTGATTTATTAAAAGAAAGTGAAGAAGGGATTAGGGGAAGTGTGGCCAGTGACCTCTTCCCCTATATTCGAAATACTATGCTTTAACAGAATACTTTCCACCATTTGAAAAGAAAATAGCAATATATATTACGGCATATAGTAGTGCCTTTTCTTTTGAAGCAAATGGATCATTTCCGTGAATTACAAATGCTGCAACTAGCATTGTTACTGCTGAGATCGCTGCAAACCAACGAGTTTTAAAACCAATGATAATGAAGGCCTGACAAAATACTTCTGCAAAAACTGTTGCTGTTAGTGAAAATGGAACTCCTAGTCTAATTGGGTCTGGGAATTTTGTTAAAAGAGTTGTGAAGTTAGCAAGCTTGCCCCATCCATGAGCTAATAGCATCATTAGAGCTGTTGAAACTCTTAGTACTAGCCAGCCAAGGTCTGAATTTAATCTGTTCATTTAATTATCCTTGTTATGTTGTTTATTTCTTTTTGCGTTTTACTTTAGATCGCACCGCTCAAAATGGTGCATATTAAGTTTGCGCTTTGCAATCATCAACTCGCTAAAACTCGTTGAGATTATTGGTTCTACGTCATTACAAACGACTGCGCACGCACCGCTCAAAATGGTGCATATTAAGTTTGCGCTTTGCAATCATCAACTCGCTAAAGCTCGTTGAGATTATTGGTTCTAAGTCATTACAAACGACTGCGCACGCACCGCTCAAAATGGTGCATATTAAGTTTGCGCTTTGCAATCATCAACTCGCTAAAGCTCGTTGAGATTATTGGTTCTACGTCATTACAAACGACTGCGCACGCACCGCTCAAAATGATTATCAATCATTTTGCAGCGGATGCGCTACCAATTCCAAACATACCCAACCATAAGAGTGAATGCGAAACCAGTCAGGTCACTCACTCCTGGCCCACCCTTTGTGGCAGGAGCATATTTTATAGTACGTACATCTTGTAGGGCGACTGAGTGAACCAGTGCCTCAACATTTACGTATGATTCTTTTATTTTAATAGGGAACTCAAGTCCACCACCAAGTGCAATTCCAACTCCTCCGTAAGAATCTTCTACTTCACCATCTTGGTTTGCGATCTTTTCCTGTTCGTACCAATATTCAAACCTTGCCGTTAGATAAGGGTTTGAATAAGTGATGGCCGTTCCAAGGTTTGATGTATCGATATAATAGCGATATCCAAAATAGAATCTAAGCATGGAGATATCAACTGATGTTGGAAACTGTTGGATACCTTGAGTTGGATAGGTAAGCGTAATGTTGTGTTTAGAATATGCAAAACCTATATTCCAAGCTGATTGAAAATCTGAAAAATACTGAATTGTTAAACCAAATGTTGGTGGCAGGTCTTCATATAGCATTCCACGATTACCCGTCCACGTCGTATAACCAATTGCCATAGAGAAAGAAAAAAAACGTCCATATTTATAATAGCGCTCATCTTCATAAATTTGAGACTCTTCAAGGTCTTCATTAAAGTCTGAAAAGATGTCACCACCGATATTGAGATCATCGTCTGCACCGATCATTCCTTCTTGGGCCAGCGAAAGGCCTTGGAAAAATAGTAGCGCTGTGAGGAGTATGATTATATTTTTAAACATTAATTTATCCGTAGCTTATAGGTAGAAGTGGAAACCAGCAGTTATAAAGTGTTCACCCATTGTCGTCACTTCAAATTCATCAATATTTTCAAAACGAATACCGAATTCAGTACTAAAGCCAATGCTGTCGACTCCTTGAAATGAGAACTCTGTTCCAAACCCGAGGTCCCCCTGGAAACCTGAGTCTGAGTCTTGGCCAGGATTTTTATTATTTAGTAAAACTGCGGCCCCTACAGCATAGAAAGTTAGATATGGTTCATCAAAGATATTGCGATAAAGGCGAATTCCACCGTGCCACCCTCCGTTATCAGCAGTATTGACGCCAAATATTGCACCATAAGCAAACGTTGTGCTGCGTTGAACTTTAATTGAAAGTGATGGAATATTATCATTAACTGTATTTGAAAAGCCTATTCCTAGGCGTCCAACACGCTCCAGTGCAAGAGTGTTAAAAGAGATAATAAAAGCTGCTATTACTAGTGAAATCCTTTTCATGGTGCGTAATTTTCCTTTTTCCTAATTATGAGTAAATATATTTTAACAATACTCATGTATTTTTGACAACTTTCAATGTTCTTTATTAAAATGATAAAAATTTTTAACCAGAGGGTAATGGATGACAACACAGGTAGCGCCAAATGATGGCCTAAATTCTGAATTAAATTCAACTGAGCTTGGAGCGTTTATCGCTCAAAACAAAGCTTTATTTCTAGGACTGATTCTCTTAATTGTAGCTGCCATTGGTGGATATGGAATCTTTTCTTACACAAAAGCACAAACGAATGAAAAGGCTGCAACTGCTTTCTACCAATTTGAGCAAGGGTCTTTAAAGAAATATCAAGAAGGTGGACTAGATGCTGCGGCAATGAGTGCAGAGCTAGGACTTCTTTTAAATGACTATGCAAGTACTTCAGCTTCATTTGCAACGAGCTTACTTGCAGTTGATTACCTTACTAATAAAGGTGAGAACAAGATTGCACTAGATATTCTTACAAAGATGCAACCAGGAACTTCTCTACAGTCTTACTTTGTTAATTTAAGAAAGGCCGTGGTTCAAGAAGATCTTAATGAAATTGATGGTGCCATTGCATCTTTAACAGCACTTAAGAATAATGAAAATAACCTTACAATGGGACGTGTTGAGCTTGATCTTGGCCGTATGTACTTTCAAAAGGGTGACATGGCAAAGGCTAAGGCCCACTTTGATAAAGTTCTGACTCTTACAACTCAAAACGTCTACAAATCATTAGCTAAGAGCTACTTAGCAAAAATTAAGTAATCTTATGATAAAAATTCTAACGGCCACGACTGTGGCCATACTTCTTACTTCTTGTTCAACACTAAATGGTGTCAAAGCAAAGTTGTCTGCTGATAAGCTAAAGACAAAACCTCTAACGCTAGCATGGGCGAAGAACTTAGAGCCAAGTTACGAAAGTGGTAATCTTCCTATTTCGCTGGCCTCGCCTTTAATTCACGATGGCCAACTTTTTGCAGCCGATGGCCGTGGTCACTTTAATGCTTATAATGTTGAAACAGGCAGGCTACTATGGTCTTTAAATATTAAAGGTCAGATGACAAGTGCACCAATTGTTTACGAGAATTTATTGATCTTCGGAGACAATACTGGTCGCGTGTATGCTTATGACTTTAATAAGGGTGAGTTAGCGTATGAGTTTGATTTAGACGCAGGTGTTGATTCAACTCCTGTTGTCCACAATGGGCGTCTTTTTATTCATACAAGAAATCATAAACTGTTTAATATCGACGCTTATACTGGAAGAGTTATATGGTCATATAAGAGATCTGTTCCTTATTACTCAACAGTTCAACGAACTTCAACTGCTTTAATTTCTGGTAATAAAGTCTATGCTGGCTTTGCTGATGGCTACTTTATTTGCTTCTCTCTGGAAGAAGGCCAAGTCCTGTGGGAAAGACGCATGAGTGCAGGTCAGAAATTTGTTGATGTTGATATGAAACCGACGGTTTTTAATTCTAAACTTATTGTTGGTTCAGTTGATGATAAAATGGAAGTTATTGATCTGAAGTCTGGCGTTCTTTATAAGAAGCTTGCATTTCAATCAAACCGAAAAGGTGTTCTTGTTGATGGTGGAAAACTTGCTGCTTTTGGTAGCATAAATGGTGAAGTCGTCTTTATTGATTCCTCGTTTAATGAAGTAAAGCGTATTAAAGTGGATGAACTTGCTGTTTCTTCACTGGCCGTTTGGAAAGATGGGCTAGTTGTAACAACTGTTGGCAAGACTGTTTACTATATAGATTCTCGTGGCCAAATTACACAACGTTTTGATCTAGGCTCAGCATACTCAGCTGTGTTTGGAAGTATGACACAAGACGAAGATTTCCTCGCTTTTATTTCATCGCGATATCGTCTGTATACCTTCAAGTAGGTCCAAGATATAAACTCTAAAAATTACCTTGTGCGTGTTATTTCGACAATGTTATTATTTCTTCGTTATAACGCACACAAGTTTCTAGATTTAGGGGAGATTAATGGACTTAACATTCAAGGCAAATGGTATTCTTACTCGTGGAAAAGGTTTAACTTTTGACGATGTTTTATTAGTTCCGAGATACTCCGAGATATCATCTCGTCGACACACTGATCTTAAGACAAAGATTACTAAGAATCATTCAATTGAAATTCCTATTATTGCCGCTAACATGGACACGGTTACAGGCCCTGAAATGGCAATGGAGATGGGACGTTTAGGTGGAGTTGGTATTCTTCACAGATTCATGTCTCCTGAGCAACAAGTTGAAGACGTTAAAGCAATTCAAAGCTATTTTAAAGAACATTCAATCAATCTTCCAATTGCAGCATCAGTTGGAGTTAAGGAAGAAGGTAAGAAAAGAGCTGATCTTCTTGCAGCTCTTGGAGTTGAAATTCTTACTGTTGATATCGCACATGGTGATTCAATCATGATGATGGAAGTTCTTGAGTATATAAAAAAGAATTATCCGCAAATTGATGTGATTGCAGGAAATGTTGCAACTCCCGATGGAGTTAAGCGTATGATTGATAAAGGTGCAGATGCTGTAAAGGTTGGAATTGGACCTGGTAGTATGTGTACGACAAGAATTATCACTGGACATGGCGTTCCTCAATTAACGGCCATTGCAATGTGTGTTGCTGAAGCACAAAAAGCAGGTGTGCCGGTAATTGCTGATGGTGGCCTTAAGAACTCTGGTGATATGGTAAAAGCACTTAGTGCTGGTGCCAGCTCTTGCATGGCCGGCTCTCTATTATCCGGAGCGCTTGAAACTCCAGGTGAAGTTAAGGGTGGTATGAAAGAATACCGTGGGATGGCCTCGAAGGCCGCGCAAGTTTCATGGCGTGGAGAGCTTCCAAAAGGTATGGCCGCTGAAGGTGTAGATACTATGATTCCTTGTAAAGGTCCTACTGAAGGAATTATCAACGAATTAACAGGTGGAATTCGTTCTGGAATGACTTATCTTGGTGTTGATAAACTTTTAAATATGAGTGAAGCAGCACTGTTTATGGAAATGTCATCATCGGGTATGGCCGAAAGTAAGCCACACGGTAAAAGATAAGAAAGGCTTAAGGTATGGGAAATAGTGTTCTTGACGATTTATTAAGTTATCCGAAACTTATAAAAAGAATTAAAGAAAGTGATAATCCAATTCAAACAAAAAAGAAGGTTGTCGCCAACTTTAATGAAATGAAGGCCGACTATTCTCCGTCATATCTTAAATCCATGGCAAAATTCTTTGATGCTACTCTTCCTCGTTTATATGATGGGGTAAGCTTCAATGAAAATGGAACAGATCTCAATGCTCTTTTAGAAGAGGCAAGTGTAGTTCTTGTACCAAATCATCAGTCTCATGCTGATTATATTGCAATCAACTATAAGTTCTTTAAGCAGTATAAACGTATGCTCTACGTTGCTGGTGGTGATAATTTAAATATTTTTCCAATTGGTAAGATCTTTAGAAAGTCTGGTTGCTTCTTTATTCGAAGAAGTTTTCAAAACGATATTCTCTATAAGTTTACGATGGAAGCATATCTCTTTGCTCTTTTAAAGCGCAAGGAGCCAATTGAGTTCTTCTTTGAAGGTGGAAGAACGAGGTCTGGGAAACTTAGACCCCCTAAGTATGGCCTATATCAAATGCTACTTGAGGCCCACTCACATCTTCCAGACGCTAAAGAGCGTGGACTTGCATTCGTTCCTGTTAGTATTGCTCATGAGTATGTTCCAGAGCAGAAGGCACTAGCGAAAGAGATGATGGGTGGAAAGAAAGTGAAGGAATCGACAGGACAACTGTTTGGACTCTTTAAACTTATGGCCTATCAATTTGGCAAAATTCATATTTCGCTTGGTAAACCACAATATGCTCATAAGCTAGATGATCCTGAACAGAATAAGCTTAATGTAAGAAAACTTGCTTTTAAGTGCTTTAGAAGTGTTGGGGACCAGATGGTAATTACACCTACAAACCTCTTAGTCTTAATCTTATTAGATGAATCGAGTGGTGCACTAAAGTGGAATGATATTATTTTAAAAGCTCAGGCAATTTTAGAATACTGCCAGCAGTATGATATTCCTTTTACAGAGGGATTAAGGCCGAATAAATTAGAAGACTCCATTGGTCGCGCTATGGATATTCTCATTGGTAATAACAAAGTTGATGTAATTGGCCAAAGTGAAGGTACATCTCTTTTTTATGCAATTAAGAAAAATTGTCGCGGTGAACTCTTGTTTTTTAAGAATACTATTGTTCACCACTTTATCATCCCTTGGACGATTTCATTAGCTTGGTTCAATGTTTTTAGTGGTGAAATTGATAATGTTGATGAGCTTAAGGCCTTCTTTGTTAAGCAAAGAGATATGCTTAAGATGGAGTTCTACCTACCAACGGTAAAAGAATACTATGCCAAAACGCTTCGAATATTAAGTAATGCTGTTGGGAGAGAGATCACAAATTTACAAGATGCTATCGAATTTACCAATAGAGACTTATATGAAGTTGCTTCAAAACTTAGCCTTTTTGCACGTAGTTTAACGTATATAAATGAGGCCTACATTGTTTCGGCCCTTACTCTTGAGAGTTTTCAAAAGGATGGAGTCGATCACTTTAAGGCGGCAGATTATATGAAGCGCTTTGTTGATGTTTTTAAGGCCGAAATCCTTAGTCAACGTATTATTCGATTTGCTGAAAGTCAGAATGTTGAGCTTATGAAGACTGCCCTTACATATTTTGAACAAATTGGAGTTCTTGGTTATGAGGACAACTCTTATGTCATTACAAATAGAGTGAAGCTTGATGAGTTTATCCAATCGACTGAAAAAACATTGAAAGATCAACTGAAGTTAAACTTCAAAGTTGTTTAAATAGGAGATATCTTGCATCTAGAGTTATCTAAGAGAGAAAAAGAAATCAAGAAAGTTTTAATTATTACTTTCTTTTTAAATTTAACTGTTGCTCTTGTAAAGATTCTTGCAGGTATCGAATTTAACTTCATTTCTCTTCGTTCATCTGGGATTGAGTCTGCCTTTGATGGAACATCAAACCTACTTGGTATCGTTACAATCGCTCTAGCTTCAAAACCACGCGACCGTAGACATAATTATGGCCATCATAAATTCGAAAACCTTGGGGCATTAATCATTGCCTTTATGCTCTTTTGCTCGGCAATTAAACTAGGTCTTGATTATCATGACCTCATCATGGGAACGCAGACAAAGTATGGGCTATTTGGCCCTGTCCCTGTTTTTTCAATTATTATTTCGATAATAATGAGTTATTGGGTTTCTTCTTATGAAGGACGTAAAGGGCGAGAGCTAAATTCTCAAATATTAACAGCAGATAGTAGTCACACTTTTGGTGATATGATTATTAGCTTTGGTGTTTTGATCTCAATTGTTGCTGCCTACTTTGAAGTTTACTTAATTGATTATATTGTTGGTGGATTAATAATTCTTTATTTAATTTACTTAGGGATTCAGATTACTCTTGAAAATTTGAATGATCTTTTAGATGTGGCCCCTATTTTAAAGGATAAATATATTTCGTCACTTGAAGATATAAAGCATGTTCGTGACATTCATAACTTTCGTGCACGTGGTAACTCTAATTGGATGCAAATTGATTTTCATTTACTTCTTGAGCCCGACCTTTCTCTTGGAAAGGCCCATGATATTGCTCACACAGTTGAAGACCGTTTAAGGGTTATGTTAAAAGATTATTGTCGCGATGTTGATATCTTAATTCACATGGAACCAGATGATGAAGGACATAAGGATTAAATGATGGAAACGAAGATAGTTAAACGAAAAATTGGAAATATCAGATTGGCCGTGGGTGCTTGGGAAGAAGACTTTTCAAAAGTTTTTGCGAATGCTGCAAGACTTATGTCTGAGATTGTTCATGGTCAACTTATTCATTTTAAAAGTGATGAACTCTTTGTTTTTGCTGATGATAAACTAGAAAATTATAGAGTTGGCGTTCCAATGATTGGCAATCTTCAAAATAAACATCTTGAGAGCTTTGATCTTCATGCTGGAGAGCTTGAAAGTTGTGAGTTTGGAGTTGAAAAGCTAAAGGATTACACAAGAATTAAGAATATATATACTGATCTTTGCTTGTCTGAGGAGTATTTTATAAGAATTACGTCTCACGGCGGACAATATCTGTCTTTTTATGAGAAATATCTCATTCAATAATGTATACTGTGGGTATATTTTTTGTTATGTTTGCAATCCTAGTGGTCAGCCATTAGAATTGTAATTATTGAAAATAACTGATTCGCTAATAATTGGTTTATTTCCGGAGGTGATTTATTAGCAACAATTTTAGAGGTGGAAGGCCAAGAAAAGAAAGAGGCCCAAGAATTAACGAGCAAATTAGAATTTCTGAATGTCGACTAATGAGTGATGAAGAACAATACGGGGTTGTATCTATTGATAGAGCTCGCGAAATTGCGGATGAACTTGGTGTGGACCTTATTGAGATTGCTCCAACAGCTAAACCACCAGTTGTAAAGCTAATGGACTATGGGAAGTATAAGTATGCTCTTCAAAAGAAAGCTGCTGAAGCTAAGAAGAAACAGGCCAAGGTTCAGCTAAAAGAAATTCAATTACGTCCAAATATTGAAGCGCATGATCTTGAAACTAAGCTTAAAAGAGCCTACAAGTTCTTAGAAGGTGGAGACAAGGTTAAATTTGTTATGCAATTTAGAGGTCGTGAAATGGCCTATAAAGATATGGGGAAAGAGAAATTCGAAACGATCCTAAATGGGGTTTGTGAAGAAGCTGGTGCAGCAATCGAATCTCCTATTAAAATGATGGGGAACCGTATTATTACAATCGTTGCCCCAGTTAAGAAAGCTAAGTAGTCAAAATACTGTAAGTGCTCGATTTTACGTTGGGCACTCATGCTTTTCCTATCCTAAGTTCTTGATATTTTTTTTCATTTTATCGATTATTCTTTGCATTAAGTGGTTAAACCTGATAAAAATATGCACTTATAGTTTTGTTGTATTTTGTTGAATTCTCGACTCACCTTAAGGTGAGTAAAATTCAAGGAGTATAAAATGCCAAAAATGAAGACTAGAAGAGCTGTAGCTAAAAGATTTAAGCCAGTAGGTAACGGAAAGTTCAAAAGAAAAAGAGCTAACCTAAGACACATTCTTGAAAAGAAGCCAACTGATGCAAAGAAAAGAGCAGGTAAAACTGACTATGTTCACGCTTCAGATGTTGCTCGTGTAAAGAGATGTCTACCTTACGCTTAATTTTCTAAGCGCAAGCTATTCAAAAATGATTGAGTTGGTCGAAACTTAAAATCGGCAAAATTGTTTTTTTAACCTGATTTTTGGGAAAGAACGAAAGAACCATTCACTTGGTCCCCAAACGTCAAAAAAATGGAGTAAATTATGTCTAGAGTTAGAAGAGGTTTTAAAGCAAGAGCGAGAAGAAATAAGGTTCTTAAATTAGCGAAAGGTTTTCACTTTTCAAGAAGAACTAAATACTATCACGCTTCTGAAACAGTAAAAAGAGCATTACACTACAGATACATCGGTAGAAGACTTCTTAAAAGAGATATGAGAAGACTTTGGATCGTACGTATTTCTGCAGCTGCTAAGCTTCTTGGTACTTCTTATTCAAAGTTCATGGGACAGCTTAAGAAGAACAATGTTGAAATCAACAGAAAGATGCTTGCTGAAATCGCTGCAAGAGATTTCGACGGATTCAAAGCAATCTACGAATCAACAAAATAATTCATTAAACTATTTGATTTAATAAAACACAAACAAAACTATATAAAGCAAGGGCCCTGATTTTCAGGGCCTCTGTGATTCTAGCCTTGAAGAAATTTCACTTTCACTTTCCTCATATGAGGGGCATCTCGAAATTCACAAAGATATATTCCCGACCATTGACCAATATCTAGCTCACCACTTTCAACGATCAATGTAAGGGATGTTTGCATAAGTATTGACTTCATATGAGAAGGCGAGTCATCAGCTCCTTCTGCTGTGTGAGTAATGAATGAGAGGTTTCTTGGTGCCAGATGCTTTAGAAAGTTCTCCATGTCCAGCTTTGCACTTGGGTCAAATGCCTCATTGATACACAACGCGGCACTGGTGTGCTGAATTTGACACACTAGGATACCATCAGTATTTTGTGGGGCCAGATCTCTAAGACATTGTCGGATCTCTTTAGTTATGTCGTAAAAGCCTTCACCTGATGTGTTTACTATCTGCGTTTTTATAGGCATCATTAAACTCCAAACATTTTAAATATTTAGCAACTTATATATTATGACATTATTTTCAACGCTACTAAAGCAATTAAGTATTAAAGATTTCTTCGACATGGGCATTGTTGCTCTTATGATCTATCAGGTTTTAAAGATCGTAAAAGGGACGAGGGCCATTCAAGTTCTACTTGGAATGGTTTTCCTTGCTATTCTTTATACTCTTGGGATTAAATACAATCTCTATACAGTTAACTGGATTCTCGAACACTTCTTTGATTATATCTTCATTATTTTCATCGTTATCTTTCAAGATCAATTACGAGCAGCTCTTGCAACGGTTGGGACAGGTAGGAAGATGTTTAACTTCTTTGATCGCTCTCCGGTAAATTATGATATTGAAGAAGTTATAAAAAGTGTAACGGCCCTTTCAAAAGAGAGGACTGGAGCTCTCATTGTAATTGAAAGAAAGAATGGACTCCAAAATTATATTGATACTGGAACGATTATCGATGCAACCATTCACTCAGATCTTATTTACTCAATCTTTCAAACAATCTCTCCACTGCACGATGGTGCAATTATTTTGAGAGATGGAAAGATCTTGGCAGCAGGCTGCTTCCTGCCGCTTTCTAAAAATATTGAAATTGATCGCCACTTTGGAACACGCCACCGTGCGGCCCTTGGGGTTTCTGAAGTGTCTGATGCCATCGTTATCATCGTCAGTGAAGAGACAGGCAAGGTTAAATTATGTATTAATGGCCAGTTCTTCTATTCACACAATGAAAATGAGTTACGCATGATGCTTAAGAAAGCGTGGGCAGGAAAGAGACTTGATCTACAA
The DNA here is from genome assembly GCF_000443995.1 of Bacteriovorax sp. BAL6_X. Lineage (NCBI taxonomy): Bacteria > Pseudomonadati > Bdellovibrionota > Bacteriovoracia > Bacteriovoracales > Bacteriovoracaceae > Bacteriovorax > Bacteriovorax sp. BAL6_X. The sequence goes on along the minus strand of NZ_AUMC01000008.1, from coordinate 140,245 downwards.
TCTCAAATCGTAGGGCAGGCATAAGATGTTAAAGAAAATTAAAAGTAATAATCTATTTGAATTAATTCAAAATCAACTACTAACTCTGCTAAGTATTATTTTGGCCGTCTTTTTATGGTTCTATGTTGTAAACTCTGAACCAATTACAACGGAGAGAATATATAACCTTGAGATTCTTCCTGCGACAAGTATGGATGTTACCTCTGTTTCGGCAAATGAAATTCACGTAACTTTAAAAGGTGCCCGTGCATTCTTGAAAGACTTTCATGGTGATGATCATTTGAAGCTACAGGTTGATTTAAAGAAGATGAAGGTAAATCGCTCCACAAAACAAGTTAAGTACTCAATTAGTGAGACTGATTTGATTGTTCCATTTGGCGTTGAAGTTGTGGATATTAAACCAAAGCATTTAACAATTAAATTAGATAAGCTGATCTATAAGAATGTTCCGATAAAGGTAAATTATATGAATAATCTGCCAAAGGAGCTTAAGCTTATTTCTTCTTCAATTAATCGCTCTAAAATTAAAATTGAAGGTGCTCGTGATATTATGAGAACTGTTGGGCAGGTGAAGACACGTCTGATTGATCTATCAGAGTTATCTGGACGAGGAGAGGTTCCAATACAACTTGAAGATCTTCCAGAGTTTCTTCGTTATGGTGAAAGTGATACAATTAACTTCAAATATGATATTAGGCCTCAAAAGGCGAACTTAACGCTTAAGAATATTCCAATACTATTTGTTTCGCCTAATATAAAATTTCGCTCTCGTATTAGAAAAGTCTCTTTAGATGTACTAACGACAGGACGAAATGATATAAAGGCGAGTGAAGTTAAGGTTTATGCAGAAATCCCTTCTGATATGGGAAGAAGTGCCGATATTCGTCTAAGAGCAGAACTTCCTGAGGATGTTCATTTATTAAAAATACACCCCGAAATAATTAAAGTGAGTAGATAAAATGACAGAAAGAAAATTATTTGGAACAGATGGAATTAGAGGTAAGGCAAATATTTATCCTATGGTCCCTGAGATCGCAACTGCCCTTGGCCGTGCCGTTACATTTTATTTCCAAAAGAAGAATAAAAATAAGAAAACACCTCTTATCATTGTTGGTAAAGACACTAGGCTTAGTTGCTATATGATTGAGCAGGCATTTTCAGCGGGTGTACTTTCACAAGGCGGAAGAGTTATCTTTACAGGTCCTCTACCAACGCCAGGTGTTGCCTTTGTAACAACTTCAATGCGTGCAGATGCTGGAGTAATGATTTCGGCTTCACATAACGATTACGATGATAATGGAATAAAACTTTTTGATGCTCATGGGTTTAAGCTTCCTGATGAAGTAGAGCTTGAACTTGAAGAGCTTGTTCTGAACCCTAAGTTAATTCCTCCTAAGGTTGGGGCCGAAATTGGCCGTGCAAAAAGACTTGAAGGAGTTGAAGGACGCTACGTTGTTCACGTTAAATCTGCAATTGATGAGGAGTGCGACCTGACTGGTATGCGTGTCGTTGTTGATTGTGCGAATGGTGCCAGTTATAAAGTCGCTCCTCTTGTGATGAGTGAGCTCGGAGCTGAAGTCTTTCCACTAGGAGTAAATCCTAATGGGCAAAATATTAATTTAAATTGTGGAAGCCTACACCCAACACTTGCAAGCCAAGAAGTTGTAAAACTACGTGCGGATATGGGATTCTGCCTTGATGGAGATGCTGATCGTATTCAAGTCATTGATAAAGATGGTGGACTCATTAAAGGTGATAAACTTATTGGTATTTTTGCTAGGCTATTACTTGAGCAAGGTAAGCTTCAAAAAGGTGACACTGTAGTTGGGACTATTATGTCAAACCTTGGACTTGAAAACTACTTGAAAAAGCTAGGCCTTAAGTTTCACCGTACCGCAGTTGGTGATCGCTACATTATGGAATACATGAGAAGTGAGAATGCCCTGCTTGGTGGAGAGCCTTCTGGACATATTATTTTTCTAGAGCATGCAACAACTGGTGATGGGACACTGGCGGCCCTTAAATCAATTGAAGCGACTTACTTCTTTAAGAAGTCGATTAATGAATTGTCTCGTGACGTTGAATTATATCCACAAGTTTTAAAGAACGTTTCTGTTTCACAAAAGAAGAAGGTCGAAGAGATGCCAACTTTTGCAGCAGAACTTAAGGCATGTGAAAAAGAGTTAGGAGAGGAAGGACGTGTGATTTTCCGATACTCAGGAACTGAGCCTTTAGCTCGTGTTATGGTTGAAGGACGTTGCGAAGACAAAATTAATGCTGTCTGTGATCGTCTTGTAAGCGCACTTAAAAAGGAAATTGCATAATGACTGATAAATTGATTCCAAGACTTGGTGTAAATATTGATCACGTAGCAACTCTTAGACAACAAAGAGATGAAGGCTACCCAAGTGTTGCAAATGCCGCCCAAGATGTTTTAATGGCCGGTGCTGATCAAATTACTATTCACTTACGTGAAGATAGAAGACATATTCAAGATACAGACTTAACTAGTGTTATGGCCGTAACAAAGCGCTTTGAAAAACCACTTAACCTTGAAATTGGTTGTGCTAAAGAAATTGTTGAAATCGCAGCTGACTTTAAGCCCGATTGGATTTGTCTTGTTCCTGAAAAGAGAGAAGAGAAGACAACTGAAGGTGGACTAGACCTATCATCTGCTAACTATGACAAAGTTTCTCAGACAATGGCCTACCTAAGAGAGCATTCACCTAAAACGAAGATTTCTCTTTTTGTTGAAGCTTCGACAGAGGTGATGAAGAAGGCCATTGAACTTAAGGCCGATGCTGTAGAAATCCATACGGGTGCTTTTGCAATCGATTTCCTGAAAGAAGGGGATTTAAATCCTCACTTAAATAGTTATGTTGAGTGCTTCAAAGCACTTGAAGGTTCAGCTGTTGCATTCCATGCAGGTCATGGCCTTACAATGGAGAGTGTTAGACCGCTTTTAGAGCGAGGACTATTTGCTGAATACAATATAGGTCACTGGATTGTGTCTCAGGCCGTATTTAGTGGTATCTCTAATGTTACTAAGGATATGTTAAATTTATTTAGAAACCATCCAGTTAACTAAGGTATGGTTTGCCTTTGATTGCTTATTGATCTTTATCGTGGAAAATAAATATCTAAGCAATTAATTCTAAGGAGCACCTGTTGTTTGACTATCAAGATGTTAGGCATTGGAAAAAAGTTTACCAAAGTGATATTTCAAATATTATTGTCGAACTAAAAGAATCATTAAGTGATCCATCTGTTGTTATTCTTGATGGGCCAGTTGGTGCTGGTAAGACTACGTTTACTAATGTCTTCCTTGGTGAAGATAAATCAGGTTCACCAACATATTCCCTTATCAATGATTGTGGCGATATTGTCCATGCAGACTTCTACCGTCTTGATTCGGCCGAAGAGATTATCCACCTTGAGCTAGCAATGTACCTAGATGAGAAAAAATACTTTCTTGTTGAATGGGGTAAGGATTATATCAGAGATATCTACCGTGAGCTTTCTGATGATTTCAATTATTTTCAATTAAGTATTGAAACCAATGACAAAAAAGAAGACGAAGAGAACGCTTCTCGAAACTATTTTTTAAAGAAAATTATTTTTTAACATCTTCTAACAAGTGGGCAGAAATAACCGATTAACTCTGTTTGGCATATCATGTTATTTTCTTCGATAATTCTTCTAACATATAGAAATTATTGACTTCTCACTGTCTTCCTAGTTCCTCAGTAAAGAAAAAATATTTTTTTATAATAATTGATTAAATCAAGTTGACTTTAAGACTTGTGGGCTGACATAATATTTATGAGAAAGATTTTAACGGAATAAATCTTTCACTTGAAAGGATAGCACGGAATGCGAGTCCTTAATTAGCACACAATTTATTTGCTTAAAGTTTAAAACAATTTTTTATTTAACATTTGGATTTATGGAGGAAGACCAATGAGACTCACTTCGAAAGGACGCTACGCAGTTAGAGCAATGCTTGACCTAACTACTCACAGCAACGGAAACCCTGTAAGACTTCAGGAAATTTCAGAAAGACAAAACATTTCACTTCACTACCTTGAACAACTTTTCAGAAAGCTAAGAAATGGCCAAGCTGTTAAGTCGGTAAGAGGACCAGGTGGTGGTTATGTTCTTGCTCGTTCAATGGAAGAAATTACAATTAAAGATGTACTTGAATGTGTTGGAGAAAATATTAATCCAGCTAAAGACATTCTTGGAACAGAAGCAGAGCAAGCAAGCACTGTTGAATTTCACCTGTCTAAGAACTACTTTCAAAACCTTGGTTTCATTATGAGCGAATACCTAACGACAACTTCTTTAGGTGACCTTGTAAGAAAATCTGGTGAGGTTGAGTCTGAAGTTAGAGGTGAGGAAACTTCTAATGAGCAAACTACTCAAACTGTAGAAGCTGCTACTCAGAACACTTCAAATGAAAGTGCATTCAGCGAGTACGCTTCAGGAATTAGATCAGGTTTAGGTGAAATTAATCAATAATTATCTCTACTTAGATTATAATGCTACGGCCCCCTTGGTTAAACCAGTTCAAGACTGGCTTTGCGAGGGGGCCGTCTACTTTGGTAATCCAGCTTCGATTCACCAAGTGGGAAAGAAATCAAAATCCTTAATTAATCAAACCATTAAAAAAATTCAAGATACTTTCAATGCTACAAAGTATGATGTCTTTTTTCACTCAGGCGCTACAGAGGCCATTAATAGTGTTGTAAAAGGTTTTTGCTTTAACGCTTTAAAAGCAAAGGAAAGTTTTCATGTCTTCTGCTTTGATGTTGACCACTCGAGTATGGTTAATCAGAAAGAACACGTTGAGCTTCTTGGTGGTACTTTTCACGTCTTGAGAACACATGAGGGTGACTTTGATAGACAAGAAGTCGTTGACGCCTTAAATGAATTCAAAGGCGAGAAACTCATTAACTTCACATATGTGAATAATGAAAACGGTGTCGTGTGGGATCTTGATGAGGTTCTAAAAGTTAAGGAAGAAACTGGCGCTTGCGTTCATGTTGATTGTGTACAGGTTGTTGGAAAAATCAAAAATTGGAACCAGATTAACCTTGGCCTTGATTACTATACTTTTTCTGGTCATAAATTTGGCGCGCTTAAAGGCGTCGGCTTTACACTTGTCTCTAAAGAAGCGAGTTGGACTCCATTAATTCGTGGTGGTGGCCAACAAAAGGCAATGCGCTCTGGGACTGAAAATGCCTTTAGCGTTCATACAATTAATCTTGCACTCGATTACAATCTTTCACATTCAAATATTGAAAGAGCTCAAGGCGTAAAAGATGAAATTGAAAATTGGCTGATTAAAAACTTTGGCCAAAAAATTACTATCATTGGTGCTAAGGCAAAAATGAGAAATGCCACTACAATATTTTTCAGTGTGCACGACAAGAATATTAATACTGTTATGATGGCACTAGATATGGCCGGAATTTGTGCTTCTAGTGGCTCTGCTTGTGCGTCTGGTATTATCAAACCTTCACGTATTGCAAAGGCTTACGGCCTAAGTGATCAGGCCGCTACAAATGTTATCCGATTTTCTCTCTCTCCATTTTCGCAAGAAGTTGAATCTATTATTTCCAAACTAGATCCAGTTTTATCTAAATTCTTATCATAGAACTCAAAAGATATGCGAACGATGCAGCGCGGTGTGCGTTTTGAACCCTTTCTGCATTTTATCAAACGAGTTCATTTTGACCTCAGTGACCTTTTTGCTCCAGTAATAAGTGTTTGATTTTACTTATGTCATTATTAATTTGGATATTTAAAAGTTGGCACGCTCGTTGCTTAATTAATAGTATCAATGGTTGGACGGCCTTGGTTCTTTAAAAAGAGTCCCAAATCACTTCTACCGGCCATGCTGAAAAACAGGAATCTGTTTTTTTCTCTTGTTCTAAAATCCTATCTTTTCTTCTTAAAGTAAAAACCAAGGCCCAATTTTCTTTTTAGTTTACACCGGCATCGCTTAATATTTTTATACACTCTGGACTACCGTTTCTTTTTGCATAATCCATTGCGCTCTTTCCATGCGTATCTTTAAGTTCAAGATACGCCCCTGCTTTAATTAAGGCTTTTAAAACGTTTGGATTACAGTTTAAGCTCTTGTCCATGGCCATGGTGAAGTGTCTATTGTTAAAGATGAGGTTTGGATTAGCGCCATTATTTAAGGCCTGAATAATTAAGTCCTCGCGTTCGTCTGCTAGTGCTCCTAGGAGATTGTGATTGGCCTGTTCATTCTTAGAGATTGCTTTCTCAGGTTTTTTCTGTAGCGCCGCTTGTTTTTGTGCAACTGGTGATTCAATTGCATTAATTGGAGTTGGTTCTTGATATTTTTCTTGAACGGACTTTGTACTTTCATTAGAGATATAAGTAGCAAGCCCTATTAAAAAGATAATTATTGGAATAACTGACTTATTCATTTAAATCTCTTCCACTGTGCCTTCTAATGGGATAAAAGGTTTTGGTTTTATATAATTCTTTATTTTCTTTGCACCACCAAATTCTTCAATCATAAACTCTGTCATTAGATCTTGAACAATTTTAGCATTATATTGATCACGGCCATTTGCCTTAAACACGTGATGGAAGTAGCCAAAGAAGACTGGCCCTTTTTGTGTTGAAATTTTACCAGATAGTGATTTGGTGTTCATGAGGGTTCCTGTTTTCGCTAGAATGGCCCCTTTATTTCTTTGTGAATTTAATCTCTTTGAAAGCGTTCCAATATCAATGCCTGCAATAGGAAGAGTGTGTTCAAGTGAATTTCCTGATTGGTGTAAGCTATTTTCAAGTTCGATATAAGAGCTTAAGACAATGGCACAGGTGGCGTAGTTGTCGACTCTATTGCCATCGATCTTTGAATCAAGTCCCGATCCTGTATAGAGCTTCACATTTGCTTCATTTTCACTAAAACCAATTCTCTTTTGATAGTAGTCATTTCCAAGCTTCTCTTCCACTAGGTTTTGTAAAAACCAGCTAGAGAATTTCTCTGCACCATAGCTTTTATAGGTAATATCAGATAGCCAATTGTGTGAGACAGAGTTTTGAAATTTTAAATAATTAAGCAGGCGAGGAGACTTGATTAGATAAGTTGATTTAATGTCCTTAAGAGGGTTTGTATTTGTGAAGATTACGTTGTCAACTCTCATTTTATAAGCGGAGGCCTTTAGTGGAAGGCCTAATTCTCTTAGTCTATCTTCTCCAGTTTTTTGTAAGAACTCTTTTAGTCGCGTTTGAATTTTCTTATTACGACTCAAGTTAAAGTATTCTTGCAACTGCTCTATATTATATTCTTTGGAATACCAGGCTTCACTCATACTCATATATGGCCTTAGCGCAATGGCAAAAATAGGAGTGTTTTCATCAAAACTAATTGTATCGAGATTCGTAATTGCGTTTGCATTTAGTGCTGCAATTAAATAAAAGATTTTCTCTTCACTAAACATTCCATCATTTGAACCCTCTAGGTGAATACTACTTCCATTAGAATAGATTTTAGTTTCATATTGAAAATTTGGCCCTAATGTTTCAAGTGCCATAAGTGAGGTAATGGGTTTACTTGTCGATGCTAGGCGGGCCTTCAAATGTGCATTCTTGCCATAGACTTTATCTTGATAAATATAGCAGAAGCCGTGCTCGTTTGGGTCTAAGTTAAATTCTTTTGAAACGGATAACCACTTCTTTTCAATTGCTTGGTGATTAGTCGCATGAGCAAAAGATAGTGTGATAAATATAGTAAGTAAGCTCTTAATTATAAACATGAAGCTCAATTCTAGAGAATATAAAATCGTAGGTCAAGAAGTGGGGGCATTGAGTTATGCGCTAAAGTTTGGCCTTTAGAATTGGTAGAATTGAAGCCAGTCCATTTGTTATCATCTCTACTGACATTGCTAGAAGGAAGAGTCCCATGACTCGTGTTGTGACATTAACACCTAGTTGGCCAACTTTCTCACTAATACGATTGGCATTAATGAGTGCAATGTAAATACAAAGAACGGCCAAGAAAATAATTGGAATACTTAAGGCCCAATCTAATGGAGAAGTTAAATTTTGAGCATAGATGATGGTTGTTGAAATAGCACCTGGGCCGGCCAGTAGCGGAATTGCAAGTGGAACAATTCCGACTTCTCGAATTGAATCATCATCCATTTCTTCTTGAGTTAGTTTAGACTCAACATCTTTAGCATTGATCATGGAAGTTGCCATTGAGAAGATTAGAATCCCCCCTCCTACAGTGAAGGCACCAATTGAGATACCGAAGAATGATAAGATTTTTTTTCCAATAAATAGGGAAATGATTAATGTAACAAATACTGCTATTGAGCAGACTCGAACCATACTTCTTCTTTGTGTTTTTGAAAGGTTTTTTGTAAGTCCCATAAACATTGGAAGTGCTCCAATTGGGTTTACGACAGATAATAATGCAACAAAGAAAGAGACCATGATACTAATTTCCATAAAATCATTATGACAACTTTCAGATATTATTCAAGTTAGTTTTTTGTTAGCGTCATCTGCAGGAGCAGATGACGCTATTCAACCCAGCGAGTCCCAGGAGGGGACGAGTCGGGTACAGTCTTCGCAACTAAAACTATTTTATATTGAAATACTATTTTCGCACAAAGTGCAGGAGCAGATGACGCTATTCAACCCAGCGAGTCCCAGGGTCTGCTTCGGCTCCTGCCTCTCGCAGACATACAGGTCATCGTGACCATAAGGGGACGAGTCGGGTACAGTCTTCGCAACTAAAACTATTTTATATTGAAATACTATTTTCGCACAAAGTGCAGGGCCTGGAACTCGCGTGGTTCGATTATCAACCTCTATGACACCTAAAAAATTCTCTTTGGCCATAATTTAGAGTTGTGGCTTAACCAACGAAAACTACATTCATGATGAAAATAAAAAACATTTCTTAAACACGTCGTATCGTAAAAATTTCATCTTTTGTTCAAGTGTTTATAATTTAGTTCGATAAAGAAGCAACATGTTCAATTTTAGAGGTATCTATTAAATATCTAAATTTTATTTTATCTGTAGTTCTTTTTACTTCCTGTGTTTCTCGTATAGAGTTTGATTTTGATGATCGCTCAAGTTCTTTCTCAGATGATGGAGTTGGGAAAGTTATTACAACTTCTACATTCTCATTTCTAATGATTAACGATACTGGCGCCGGCAACGAAGTTTATCTAAGCTATGGCCTAGAAGCTGACACGGTTCAAGTCCCTAATACTAGCTTTGCTTATTCAAAGATGTCTAATACTGATACGCTGGCACCTGATTCAATTGGGAACCACTACACATTTTCTAATGGAGTGATTGTTGCAGGTTTTAATTCTCCAAATTACGACATCATTCTAATTGATAAGAATAATAATTTTAATGTTCTGGCAACAATTCCTGGTTTTGGTGACACTCAATCAGATCCAATTTTTTTAAATCGAGTTGGAAATCAATTATTCTTTATTATTAAATCTGCTGCCTCAACTTATGATCTATGGGTGACTGATACGACAGTTGCTGGGACTAAGATGCTAAAAACTGTTTCAAATACTTACTATAACACTGTTAATATAAGGGAACGAAATGTCCTCTTTAATGATAAGATGTATTTTAAAGGTGGCGACGCAGTCAATGGTCCAGAGCTATGGGTGACGGATGGCACAGTGAGTGGAACAAGAGTTGTTGATGATTATATAGCTGGAGCCGCGGGACTTGATCCGCGAAAGTTTACGGTTGTTAATAATTCTCTCTATATTTATTCATCTACTAATCGAACGATTTATCATATGGGAGCAGATGAAGTTATTACAGAAGTTTCGTCTTTACCTGGTACTGTTTCTGGTGTGAGCTTTTACGAAAATGAATTAGCATTTAATGATTCATATTTTTGTTTTCAATTATCTGCTTCGACGGGGAACCATCTCACTTGTATCAATACTGACACTCAAGTTGCAGAGTCAAGGTTTTATACGTCAAATGCACATTTTTTAGGTGAGGAAAACGGAATATTTTACTTTGTTGAAGATTACGATATAGACCCGGATCCCATGGTGACGGATCTAAGAAGCCGAGTTTATGAAACAAGTGGAGAGATAACTTCGCAAGCACCAATTCAAATTCACGAAATGAACGCACAAGTAAATGGTATCAACTATAGTCAGACCAATTATGAAAATACCAATGGGATTATTAGCCATATTAGGTACATAGAAGATGGAGTCGGTACTAAGCATATGTTTGTCAAAATCAAGGATTCTGTCGTTACTGAAATTGATAATTTAATTTACCCATACACTACAGATCCAACAATTAATGATTTTAAACTCTATACATCTTATCGTTCATTTAGAACAAATAATCCTGGAACCTTTGTGTATATGGTTAATGATGGTGCTCAAGTGATAACGGTTTTGCAATCTGACGGAACAGCTGCTGGTACAAAAATTGTTAATCAAGTTGACATGGCCGATATCGTTGCAAATATTTCAGGTGGAAATGCAGCTCAAGGATACGGGAGGTTTATTGTTGGACTACTCGATGGTCTGTTCGTTGTTCGCCCTTATGACTTTAGTGTGGATCAGTACTTTCATGCCAATACTAGTGCATTAAACTAATATCAGTTAAAAGGCCGGAATTTTCCGGCCCATATAATATCTAAATTTAATTAGTCGTCGATATTATCCCAATCAAGATCTTTCGAGATCGTGACACCAGAGATTGTTTTTTGAACCTCTTTCTTTATGAAAGGGAAGTTGATTGCTTCAAAGCTATATTTGTTTAATAGGCCTTCTTCCATGACTTCATCAAAGGCAATTAAGATATTCTTTGGTGCGGCTTCAACTAGATGAGTAAAATAGAAGTCCTCAGGAAGTTCTGGGATATCAATTTGGGCATCTTCGTGACCCTCTAGAATTGCTTCATTCATAGCGGCTTCAGCTTGAAGTGCCATAATTTGCTTAACAGGAGACTCTTCACTTGTATCACGTACAATAAGTGAGCCCTTAATATTGGCAGGGTTTAAATCTCTAGTGATATTCCAGCTAGCAATGTTAAAAAAATCTAAGTAGAAAGTTGATTTTCCATACTTAATTTTTCTTGGAATTTGCAACTGTGTAAGGAACTTACGCGTTGATTCGTCTTTAGACTTACGAGCAAGCTTTTGAGCAAGTTTTGCGTCTTGGACTCGGATAATATAAGCACCGGCCTCTTTTGTTGACTTAAATAACATATATTGGAACGCAACACTGAAGAGCGTGTATAATTTATGTTGACCAAGGTGAATTCGTGACGCGTCGCTTTCGACAAGGGTTTTAACAGACTCATATAGGTCTTGTTTACTAAGTTGAGAAGACATTCAGTTTATTCCTTTTAAATTTGTGCGAAAGATTTTTTAAGAATTAGGTCATTTTTTGTCAACACGTTTGTCAAAAATAAATACTTAAATATTCTTTATTTTAAGCTCAAAAAAGCCTTATAACTCGTTGACTTGAATGGCTTTTTTCACTAATATGCAACACTGATTATTATAACTTATGAACGATACTATATAAATTTGGTCATCCATTTTTATTTGGACTCAATTAAATATTAACAACCTCAAAACGGAGTTAAGAATGATTAACAACAAGCTGATGGCGAAAACGAGAAACATCGGTATTTCGGCGCACATCGACTCTGGTAAGACTACTCTTTCAGAGCGTATCCTTTTTTATTGTGACATGATCCACAAGATCGAAGATGTTCGTGGTGGTGGTGCTGGTGCAACTATGGACCACATGGAGCTAGAGAAGGAAAAAGGGATTACAATTACATCTGCTGCAACGACAGCACACTGGAAAGGTATTACAGGTAAAGGGACAACTTTTGCTGACGGTGTTGAGAAAGACACTCGTGTAAACCTAATCGATACTCCGGGTCACGTTGACTTCACTGTTGAGGTTGAAAGATCACTACGTGTACTAGATGGTGCAATCCTAGTTCTTTGTTCAGTATCTGGTGTTCAGTCTCAGTCAATCACTGTAGACAGACAGATGAAAAGATATAACGTTCCTAGAATGGCCTTCTTAAACAAGATGGACCGTATGGGAGCAAACCCATTTAATGGACGTGACGCACTTAAAGAAAAGCTAAACCACAATGCTGTTCTTATGCAAATCCCTATTGGTGCAGAAGATCAGTTCACAGGTGTTGTTGACTTAGTAACTAAGCAAGCAATGTACTTTGATGGTGATAACGGTGAAAACGTAAGAATCGAAGAATGTCCAGCTGATCTTGTTGAGCAGATGGAAGAACTAAGATCTGAAATGGTTGACGCTGTAGCTGAGTACGATGATGAAGTTATGGAAGCATACCTAGAAGGTAATGAGCCAACTGAAGAACAACTTCACATGTGTATTAAGAAAGGTGTTCAATCTCTTCAACTTACTCCTGTTTACATGGGGTCTGCATTCAAGAATAAAGGTGTTCAAGCACTTCTTGAAGCTGTTGCAAGATACCTTCCTTCACCACTTACTTGTGCTCTACCAACTGCTGTTGATTCAGATACAGATGAAACAGTTACAATTAATCCAGATCCAGCAGAAGATCTACTTGCGATGGCATTTAAGATCACTGATGAGCAATTTGGTCAGCTGACTTATACAAGAATCTATAGAGGTACACTAAATAAAGGTGATACTGTTTATAATACAAGAACTGGTAAAAAAGTACGTATCGGACGTATGGTTCGTATGAACTCTAACGATAGAGAGAATATCGATACAGCTCACGCTGGTGATATCATTGCTATCGTAGGTATCGACTGTGCATCAGGGGATACATTCGTAGGTAACGACGATAACTTAAACCTTTCTCTTGAAGGTATCCACGTTCCAATCCCTGTTATCGAGCTTTCGATTTCTTGTAAGGATAAGAACGAGCAAGCGAAAATGTCTAAAGGTCTTGCAAAATTTATTAAAGAAGACCCGACATTCCACGTATACACTGATGAAGAATCAGGTGAAACACGTATTGCTGGTATGGGTGAGCTACACCTTGAAATTTACGTAGAAAGATTAAAGCGTGAGTTCGGTGCAGAAGTACAAGTTGGTGCTCCTCAGGTTAACTACCGTGAAACAATCAGAACTGAAGCTACTTTTGATTACACTCACAAGAAGCAAACTGGTGGTTCTGGTCAATTTGGTCAGGTTGTTGGTCTACTTAAGCCTCTTGCTGAAGAAGATAAGGATAAAGAAGATCAGGTATTTAAATTCAATAACGAAATTAAAGGTGGTTCGATTCCTAACGAATTCATCGGTGCCTGTGAAAAAGGTTTCCAAGACGTTATGGATAAAGGTCCTCTTGCTGCATTCCCAGTTATTAACTGTGAAGTATTCTTAAGAGACGGTAAGTCACACGACGTTGACTCTTCAGATATGGCATTCCGTATTGCTGCAAGACAAGCGATGAGACAAGCTATCAACAAAGCACAACCAGTTCTTATGGAACCAGTTATGAAAGTTGAAGTTACAACTCCAGATGAATTCCAAGGTTCTGTAATTGGTGACCTTTCTTCAAGAAGAGGGATGATCCAAGGTTCAGAAACTGATCCGGGTGGAGAAGTTATCATCAACGCTGAAGTACCACTTTCAGAGATGTTTGGTTACTCAAATGACCTAAGATCGATGTCTCAAGGTAAAGCATCATACACGATGGAATTTGCAAGATACGTTGACTGTCCTTCAAATATTCAAGAGACAGTTATGAAAGAACGTAAAGAGAAATTAGCAAACGAAGATTAAGCCGATATTTAAAAATATTGATTTATATTCGAAGGGCCGTATTTATACGGCCCTTTTTTATTTTGCATGAATAACTTTTAGGATACTACTTGATAGTGTTTTAGCATCAACCCATATCTGTCCTTTCTCATCAACTTCCCAGGCCTCGTCATAATTTCTATAATCTCCCCAGCTATTTCTAACGAGGTATTGGCATGAGTTGTCCATGGCCTTTCTTTGGCCAATCACAAGGACTGAGTGATTGCTACAGCTCCCATTCATAGCAGGTAGTGAGCGTTTAAAGCTCTTTTCTTTTTCTGTTAAGACTTCCGCACAGATATCTACAATAACCGGTAAGTTGTTTCCTGATTCAAGACTTGTGCTTATATTTTGGATGGCATGTGGGTTTACTTCATCAACTTGAAAACGTTTCTTGAATTCATCATCTGTTTCATTATAACCAACATCGCTAGGAGAGTAGTCATGGTACTCAAGTTCTGGCAGACTGAGTTCGATTTTATTATTTTCACATATCTTATCAAAGATAGCTTGCTCTCTTAAGTAGAAGCCTTTTTTTGTAACTGCAATCGCCAAAGTTTCATCATTCACAATATCGAAAAAACCTTCTTTTACACCACGAAGTCGTAGCTCTTCTTTTACAGAATTTATTTTTTCTTCTACTGTCTTATTCGAGTAGAACTCGTATACGAATGGTTCCCAGAAAGTATTTGGATCCTTAATTCCAATTGAAGTCAGAAAATTTTGATCACAGCTGTAACCCTGTCTTAGCTGATTAAAGAGGATATTAATCTGGCCGACTCCTAGTCCGGAGCGGCCAGCTCCTCTTGATATGTTGGAGAGTAGGTTGACTCTGCTCCCATTTGCTCTTGTCGGTGATAGTTTCGTTTGTAGTGCTGATGTTATTGGTGATGTAATATGTCCCTTTGCTTTTAAGTCATTTTGTATAACTGCATCGATAAATTGAGAACCTGCAAATGCATAGCACATTTGAGAATCTTTCTGCTTTCCATACATTTGATCATGAATTGGCAAGTTCTTAAAAGGCGCATTCTCACCCTGGTCGAGTCGAATATCTTGGCAGTCGTTCGCAAAAATTGATGTGGATAGTAGTATTAGAATTGTGATGAATAATTTTTGAGATTTGAACATTTAATAAATATACAATGGATAGTGTATGGTTATTTCATTTGATGTAGAAATTCCTTTAGTGTTTATATTCAATACACGTTTAGCTTATTTTAAATTTTAATAGTGGCCGACATTAAATGACTATTTTTTAAACTAATCAGCTATATATGTTCAATTTTTAGTCGGCCTAAGTCTTTGATTCCTCTTTAAAAGATTGGCACTATCATTGCTTCATATATTCATGTGAAGAAACTAATAATCGCACTATTCTTGATGGCCACAAGCACGCAGGCAATGAACCTTACATATATTTATGGAGGGATTACGCCGCATATTCAAAGGCCATCCGGCCCGAATGCAAGGCCACTTTGTAATGAGCTATCAGAGGGAAGCGGAGTTATTTATAATGAATTGCACTCAGTACGATTCAACTATGCTTACGACTGGTCCACTGGACTACTTGTAGGGGAGAATTCGTACTGTGAGCCAATTTGGGGTGTTACCCAAAGTTATAATTTTTATCGTAATAAGTATGTTGAGATTAATGGTACAGCAGGCTTCTATCATTTTGATGAGAATGGTTTTGACTTCAGTGAAGGGGCGTACTTTGCCAATATTGGTGACTTCTACTTTGTTCCAATCATCGGTGCGGAAGTGAACTTTAGTCTTTACAAAGGTAAGGACTTTCAAATATCTTTCATGAATCTGCTTACTCCTGTTATTACAAACCATTCCTTTGGAGTAACGTTTTTCTTCTAATTTACAATTATTTGACAGAGTTGTTATTTACAAATGTTCATTTTTGGTATAAGTTATAACTTATACTTAAGATAAGGTTAAAATTATGCTAGAAACAAGCCAATTACAAACACTCGTGGCCGTGGCCCGTGCAGAAAGCTTTTCTCGTGCAGCCGAGGACCTAAATGTAACTCAATCTGCCATCTCTCAATCTGTTAAGAATTTAGAGACTAAAATAGGCGTTAAGGCCTTTAAGAGAACTGGTAAGAAGGTTGTTCTAACTCAAGAAGGTGAGAAGCTCTATGAGCTTGCAACAAACTTTCTTAATGATATGGATGAAACCCTTGTCCAAATTAAAGATAATAAAGATGAAATGAAAGGAAAGATACGCATCGGTACTCTTACTGGTGTTGGGAAATCTTGGCTTGCTAATGAGCTTTTAACTTTTGCTGAGAATGAAAAAGACCTTTCAATTCATATCTCTCTAGGCTTTCAAGAAGATTTAATTAAGAGTTTTGAAGAGAATAAAATCGACTTTCTTGTACTTCCTGAAGGGGCACTACCTAAGTCTGGTGAAAAGCTACTACTAAGTGAAGAGGCCGTTACGCTTGTTTACCCTAAGGGAAACCCTTTTAATATTACAGAACAAACTTCATTAGATGAATTAACTAAGATGCCTACTGTGCTTTTTGAGCAAGGTGATCGTCTTTATTACAACTGGTGTGTGGCAAAGTATGGGAAGAAGCCTAAGAAGGTAAATGTCCGCTACTCTATAAACTCTCACGGAAATATGTTACAGGCAGTAAAGAGTGGTCTTGGGATCGCTGTGGTTCCAAATCACGTTCTAAAGCGTTGGTACTATAGTGATGAGATTGAAACTCTAGGTAAAGCATTTGAGGTTTCTAATGACCGCTTCTATATTGTCTACCATAAGGAATCGACAGAACTTGTACGTATTAGAAAAACAATTGAAATGCTGACTAAAGAGGCCAACCCATTTCTTTAATTCTCATGATAAAGAAGTATGACCTTGCAAATATTCCAAACTCCATACAGCTATTTATTAGAAAGAGTTGGGAAAAAGGTTTTAGGCTTTGCCTTGTTGGAGGCAATGTTAGAGATTGGTATCTAGGTAAACAATCGACAGATTTTGATTTCGAGATTAGACATCTTCAAAAAATTGAAGGTGAGGCATGGATTGACTATCTTACTGAAAACTTTCCTGAAGCCAACTATATTGGCATGGGGGTTTTTCGAATCAAACTTGGAGAGGCCGAAATTGAATTTTCTTCTCCACGTCTTGAAGAATTTAATGATGAAATTGGCCATAAGAACTTTACTCCTAAGTTTTCAAGCATCCTGTCTTACGAGCAGTCATTTAAGCGAAGAGATATAAGAATTAATGCTATTGGTGCACAGTTTAGTGTAGTCGATGATAGAATCGAAATTGATATCATTGATCCTTTTGGTGGCCTTGCTGATATTGAAAATAAGAAAATTAATTATATCAATGCGGACTTCTTTAACGATCCAGTAAGACTTCTTAGAACTATTCGTTTTAGTATTAATACAGGCTTTGTAATAAATGAAGATGAAAACTTCTCTAAGTTTGATTTGCGAAAAATTTCTTCTCATTACTTAAAATATGAATCTTCAAAGTGTAATGACTGTCAGCAATTTGTAGAAACCTTTGTCTCCCTTGTTAAGCGCCATCATATCAAGTTACCTCAGGCTTTAAGCGAGATCGTTCATTTAGATGAGAATTACTTTATAAACGATATGAACTCAATTGAAGAAGTCGTTATGTATAATAATGCTGGCTTCAGTGAGGAGCTCTATGCATTTTTTGCAATTAAAAAAAACCAATACAAGAAAGTATTAAATTTTATTAATGCTAGAAATGCTCTTCTAAAAAAAGATCTTATTGAATTGCGAATTAATTTCATTAATGCAATGGCCGGACTAGGCAACGATAGTCGACTTAAACACTATGACTTATTTATAAAATTGAAAGACAAATTAAGTATGCACCGTTCAAAAGACTCTAGAAATAAGGCGATAAAGGCCATCGCAGAGAGTGAGCTAGGCAAAAAACTCCTAAATAAATAACGCACTAGATTTATATCCAAATATTATGCCATAATGAAAGAAGGAAAATCCTTCTTGGGGGAATTATGGTTGACATACATTCAATAATTGCAACTCATAAAAATAGAGAAGTTGATTCAGCGAAGGTCGATTCAAGATCTTGTCCTACACCTACGTTCTCAGATATACCTGATATTTTCTTTGATGAGATTCTAGTTAATTATCGCTTAACAAGAGTTGAAATTGTTATTCTTATGTATCTTTATCGTCGTGTTTGGTCGAAGGCCAACCCATATCGTGAGCATGGTATATCTCAACTAATGTCTATGTCTGAAATTGTAGAAAAACTTCAGATTTCTCTTGAAGAAATTCATCAATCAATCCTTAAACTTGAAAATTTTGGATTCATCTCAACAATCAGAGTTGGCCAGTATTTTGTCAGACGCTTCTTTACCAAGGAAAATGACGAATATCATGGTCAGTATTATAATGACTTTGATTTTTAGATTTTTCACCAAAGCTTAAAAAGCTAATAAATCCAGTATGTTGTGTATTCCTTTTTTAAACCATGATATCATATAGATAAGAATAATTGCATGGAGACAATTTGTGTCAAAGAAAATTGCTTATCTAGGAAAGGATCTTGGTTATTGGGATGACTTACAAAAAGTTTATGCCAAAACATACCCAACTGAAGAAAAGAGCTTTCATCAGTTTTCTTATCATGCCAATAATATTAATGATTGTATTTTTGAACTCTTCGAGTTGGCCCCTTCGATTATTTATATCGACATAAAAGACGGTGAAGTAGATGGGCATAATTTAGGCCTAATTTTAAAAAGAATTCACTTCTTTAGACATACACCTGTTGTTGCAATTGTTAGTAACGTTGAAGATGTAAAGAAATTAATCTCGATAAACTTTGACTTTGTATTTGTAAAAGGAATTGAGATACATGATGTTGTGTATCACCCTTATAAATTACGATTTCCCGCTGAGGCTATTTCTGCGGAGTTTGCGCTTGCAAAGCTACAGGCCGAAATTAAGCTCAAAGAAATTGCACGTGTTGGCTACTATGGTTTAAGCTCTATGCATATTGAATGTAATAATAAGCTAGAAGAAGGTAGCATAGTTGAAGTAGAACACGCTCTTGAAAATAAGCAAATGGATACGAACTACTTTGTCGCTCGTAAACATGGTGAAGATAATATCTACTATGGTTCAAATGGTTGGTCAGAGCTAGAATACCTATTTGTTGACCCTGTTAAGCGAGAGGATGGTAGCCTTAGTTTAAACGTTGAAGATCTAAATGAGAATGAGTTAAGTAGAAAGTTAAAAATTGGAAAGACTTTAAAAAAATGGGTTAATGATAACTCGTCTTACGGTTCTAAAAAATTAACAAAGCTTTTCATGATTGATCCGCAAATGAATTATTTTAAATCAAATGACAAACTTATCGATACATACGATTTTGTATTTAGAATTAATGAGAGTTTTGATGAAGACTACATTAATATTGCACGCTTAAATCCGGATATTATAGTCTACTCTTACCCTGAGCTCTTAAGTGAGGATGGTGAGTTTGAAGATGCAAAAGAGGGCCAAGATGTTGATCAGATGGCCAATATCACAAAGAACATTGAAGATTTTCATCAGAGACAAGATGAAATATTAAAAAATGCCGTAAGTAATATCAAAAAGCTAGGAGATAATAGTCCATACTTCATTGTTATAAATTGTGACAGATACTCATCTAAAGAATTCCAAGAGAAGTTTAATTATCAATTTGCTCTTGTAAATCCGACAATGATAGGAATGAATGTACTTTCTCAAATGGTGCATCAATTAGAAGAAAAGCGCTTAACGAAAGAAGAGCAGGAATTGAATACGAAGATTGCTGCTTTAAGAAAGAAGGACCCTATTAAGTATGCTAAGCTTAACAAATCCTATTTTAATCCTCCAAAGTATTTTGTAAGTAAGAAATCTCCTCTTAGTCATGCTTTAATTATTAGGGATGCTAAGTTAGTTGAGATATCTGAATCGACTTGTTTCTTTACCTTAAATGAAGAGCTTGTCGTAGGGAATTACTACTTAACTCATCCTTTTAATTTTGCGGTAAAAATAGTCCCACAAGAAGGGAATATATATAAAAAAGAAGGCAATACTTATAAATATCAAGGATTAATTCACGCTATTGGTGAAAAAGAAAAAATGCGTCTTCGCCAATTTGTGAATGATATATATACTCAACATAAGAAAGAGATCCGTGAAAAAGAGGCCCTCGTTATGAAAGAGGCCAATGAGAGATTTTTAGAAGAGCAGCGAATTGCTACTTTATCAGAAGAGGAAGCTGCTGCAGAAGAAGAGGCGCAAGAGCAGGCGGCAAAAGAAGAAAAATTAAAGAATACAGCTCCTGAAAATATGGATCTTTTAAATGATCTAGATGCTGCTATTACTAAAAAATCTGGTCAGTAAGCT
Organism: Bacteriovorax sp. BAL6_X; assembly: GCF_000443995.1. Taxonomy (NCBI): domain Bacteria; kingdom Pseudomonadati; phylum Bdellovibrionota; class Bacteriovoracia; order Bacteriovoracales; family Bacteriovoracaceae; genus Bacteriovorax; species Bacteriovorax sp. BAL6_X. The sequence continues at coordinate 119,993 of NZ_AUMC01000008.1, read as the reverse complement.
GAGTGTTTTAGTACACTAAGATACTAAACATTCTCTTCTTTTCTTACATCTTATGATTTATTTTCCATCTGCCATTAAAATATAAGGATATTTTCATGGAGGAAGATAATGAGAAATCTAATGTTAGCATTGATGCTACTAGTATCGAGCAATATTCTTGCTACAAACCCAAATAGTATAAATGAGAAATTTAATAACAGATTTTCTTTTGAAAGAGATGATTCTGGAAAACTTATTGCTGTAAGAGACCGTACAATCCGTACAAAATTCAAATTCAAGGACTATGTTGAGTATATAAAAAACTCAATCTTAAATGAGCAGGCCTTGATGTCACAAAGTGGACTTACTGGTAATTATGAAGCTGAAGTCGAAGGACTTTTTGAAACAGGTCATAATTTTCTTGGAAATGATTTTCAAACTCAAAAAAATGTAAAAAGAGTTGTTAGTTCAATGCGTGCATTTGAAGGAATTGATTTTAATGCTATTTTTGCTGATAAAGAATTTAATAACTTAATTGAAGAATTCGGCTCTAAGGTTAAGGAAGCTTTTTATTATATTGATCCTACAATTATTGCAAAGCCAGATAATGCAACTTTCTTCTATCGCAAGAATGTAACTTATAAGGTTGTTAACTGGGCATTGAATCAGGCCCGTAAACGTCTATCAACAGTTCCTGCTTTAAATACAGCTTTCTATATCATTACAGAGACTGAGAAACTTTTTAGAACAAGACGTTATTATCACCAAAACCTACTATTGCACTATCTTGAATTTTCAGCTCCTACAGATCTTGGGCTAACTAAAGAGGAAGTGGATCTAGTATATTCTTCAATATATGAGTCAAGAATTGATTGGATTGCATTTTGGGAATCAAATAGTGCAAAATTAAATTGGCCAAGATACGGTACAGCGAACTTCTACTCTAAATTTAGAACGGCCACAAATCGTTTTAGATCTTATAGATCAAAGTATTCAGAGATTGGAGAAAGAATTAACTATAGTTTTCAAGAGGTAACACTTGATGGTGAAAGAGTGATTGTTAATTTATTTGATGGGAACCACACTTTTGATAAGTCACCTGCAATTGCTTATTCTTATGACCGTCCAAATCGTGTAAAGAGACTTAGAAGTGTTCTTACTTTAGCTGGCCTTGGTTTAAGTTTTGTCCCTCTTCCTTCAATTATAAAGGACAATGTTGATGGCTTTATTAAGTCTTACTACAAACAACAGCAAATTACTGAGGGTGCTTTAATTGGTTACTTTGAAATGAATGATGATGATTATATGCTTAGAGAAATTAGATCTCAATATATCAATCCATTTATGTAAAAAAAAGGGCCTTTTAAAGGCCCTTTTTTTATGCTGCTTTATGATTTGATTTTATAACTGTTAAGATTAGAAAGATTGTTTGAACCGCAAAGAACGTTCCTAAGAAATATGCTCCACCTTGAGAGAATCCGTATGAGTGAAGTCCTGTTGCAAGGATGTAGTTAACTCCAAACCATGCCATCATAACACTCATAAAGGCCCCTGCAACAAGGACAGAGAAGCTTTTATTTGTGATCCAATTTGTATACTTTCCGTGAAGGATCGCCATATAGATACATAGAACAATTAGTGACCATGTCTCTTTCGGGTCCCAGCCCCAAAATCTTCCCCAAGAGTAATCTGCCCAGACACCACCAAGGATAATCCCTGCCGCAAGCATGATGATTCCGTATTTTAGAGTCGTGTAGATTAGGTCATTATAATATGTCTCATCTTCTACTTTAAAGTCTGTAAATGCTCTTTTAAAAAGAATTGTATTTGCTAGAATCCAACTTAGGGCCAGAGCACCGTAAGACATAATGATTGTTGTTACGTGAGTACTTAGCCAGAAATTATCTCTTAGTACTGGAACAAGTGGACTAATTGATGGTGAAACCATATTAGTCGCAAATGTAATCATCATAAGCGTACATAGGTTGTATGCAAGCCCCATGTAGAGATATGTTTTTTCCTTCTTAAAATGTCCAATAATCATTGAAAGAAGTAGAGCACCGTAGCCAGAGAAGATTACAGTCTCATACATATTTGTAATTGGTGCACGACCTGAGATATAGACTCTTAAAGTGATATATACTGTTTGAACAATAATCGTTAGCGCTGAAAGACCAAGTGCGATTCCAAATTTCTTAAAAAGAACTAGAGCTGCTAGGCCAATAAGAGTTAGGGCAAAGGCAATCTTTGGCAGCTGTAATTTATCGAATAAGAACTCTGTTAGGTATTTATCACCACTTACTTCGATATAGTCTTTCTTGGCCTTTGCAAAGACATCCTTAAATGGTGTTTGTGAAACTTGGGCAAGAGCATCGACTTTTTCTTTTGTTAAAAAGCTTGTTACCGGCCCCCACGAGATTTCATTTCCCATTCTTACAGGTAGCTGCCAGTTGTTTCCATTGATGATGTCTTGATAAAGAGCAATTTTATTAAGAAGCTTATTAAGCTCTTTCTTATAACCTGATTCAACCTTTTCTTTCTGATAGGCCATTCTAATTGTGACGTTCTCATCAATTAAGTCATCAAGTGCCATTGAGCTTTTTCCACCAAGAAGAGCTTTCGTATTCTTGTGCTCAATTTTAGTTTCTAATTTAAAAGGTGCTTCTAGGCCAAATGCCTTTGAACTTAGAAGACAGAAAGTCGCTACTGATGAGTGACCTTTGGCCTTGTACTTTCCTGTCAGGTGATGAATAACTTCTTTTGAATGAACTGTAAGTGGTTTAATACGTCCATCTTGAAGAATAGGAAGTTTTCCTAACTCATCATTACAAAAGTTAACGTTAGCAAGTGTACTTGTTGCGATAAGTAGACTTAGTAGAATCTTAATCATTTCTTGTCTCCTAATTGGTCACCATCTGCTACTTCAAGGCCTAAAAGGTCCTTCGTTTTTCTCTTTGGGCGGTAGTTTAAATAATAGTGCCATAAAGAACCAAATACGAGTAGGAGTGAGCCTAGGTATTTAATCCAGCGTCCTTGATCTAGGTTTACTGATAGGGTTGAGCTATATTGTCCCGTTTCAGGGTCTTGTGAGTATGAGGCCTGATAGAATGTGAAGCCATCATACTTTAAAGGGTTGTTCATATAGACATGATATGGAGTTGTGTCACCATCTGTGAATAGATTCACAAAACTCTCGTAACTGGCCGGGCGATTCGTTCCAGGGTCTTTATCCATTTTAAAACGAGTTAGTGTGAACTCAAATGGTAGAAGAAATGACCTTTTCGTTAAATAGACATTTGTCTTTACGCCATCAATCAGTACTGAGACTGGCTTATCATCTGTTAGCCAATATTCCTTATCTCTTACGTGAATTTTTGCTGCTCTTGTTATACCTCTAACGAGTCCACCATTTTGTTGAATTGGTAGAGTCGACTCCGGGACCATTGTTGGAACAAGGTTCTTTTCATTGCGAACTAATTTAAGTGTGAAACCCATCCAAGGAAGTGACATTAGACCTTGGTTATCAAAGTTCTGGCTAAGCCACTTATCGGCATCTTTATCATAGAAAGAAGCTGAGTCTCCAAAGAGAAACAGGTTTGGTTTTTCTTTAAAAAGATTCTTAGAGAATACTCTGATTGGAGCATTCATTGCTGGCTTTAGATTTTGGTCAAGGGCCCAAGGACTTAGGTCCGGAAGAAATGAGTATACATTTTCTCCATCTTTAATGACGAAGAAACGCTTATTGGTTGCAGTCTCTTCAACCTTGATATTCTTTTCCTCTGCAGTATAGCACTGTGACGTTCTTGAATCCCAAAGGATTAGGCCACTATCACTCGGTGTTGAAAAGCATGGGGCAAGAGTTTTTGGTAGGTAGGTAATACTTAAAAGTCCCATGCTAAGTGAAGCTTGAAAATCAAATGCTTCAGGGTGAAGACTTAATGTGAAGTCCTGGGCCACATTATCATTTGAAATAATATAACTTGATGAGTGCATATTATCTGAGTCATTAACACTATCTTTGGCAGGGAGCCACTGCATTACCTTGTCAGCAAATGGAATATATTCTTTAATTTCTATTTCTTTGTAAGTAACGTCAATATTACTATCAAATGCACTATAAGGAAGCGGAAGAACTGCTCTTGTATTCTCATCTGGACGCGTGATCTCGATAACATCTTCGTTAAGTACAACTTGTCTTGTTGGACTCATTGGCCGTAGGTGGATCGTTCCATCTATTCCGGCAATATAGGTAACAAAGGAGCCAATTCCAATTATAATTAGGCCTGTGTGTATCGTGTAGAAGCCATACAGTCTTTTCTTTAATGGGAGCCTAATAAGTGCTGCAAATAGAATACTGAGTCCCATAAAGAATTGAATGGCCATAAACCACCAAGTCTTATAGATAAGCCTACCTACGAAGTCTGTTCCGTAATAACTTTCTACAAATGTTCCTACAATCATTGCAAGTGAGAATAGTGAAATAATAAAAACTGCGAATTTCATTGAGCCAATTGAACGCTCAAAGTACTTGTAATTGAACTTGTTACTTACCATTGCTTTTTAGCCTTTTTCCTTTGCTAAATTAAATAGCATAGTTGGTAAAGAGAGGCTATGGATTTCAAAAAGTTTTCAAAAACCTTACAAAAGCGGCGCAGATTTTATGATCTTGTACGCAATATAAACAATTGAGTAGAGAAAGATTTGATGAGTGACGTAGATAAGAAACGAATGCTTTCCTAAGAACTGTATAGAGCGAATTAGACGCCATTGGCGGTATTCAATTTTATGCCAGCCAAGGTGAAAGAAGGTGATTCCTAGCAATGAAATAGCGGCCCATGGGAAGACTGCGATAAAGTCTAGAGATGCGTGGTCCATTTCTGGAAATGGGATAGCGTAAGGGGTTGCTTCAAGTGCTAGAATGAGTATGGCCAATGCTGCACTGATCCATGGTTTCTTTCTAAGAGGAGTAATTAGTAGTGTCGTGAAAAAGATACAATGTAGTGTTCCAAAGTAGATCCAGTTTTTCGGAAACATAAAATATGTTGAGATACTGATGATAATGGCCGCAATACCAATTTTAGCTTGGCGAATTAGATAAGGACGCGGATGAATCTTTCCAGGATGGGCCATACATATTGATACTCCTACTGAGAACATGAAAAGAGTAACAATAAGGCGTGGGAGGTAGTACCAAAAACCTGGTCTAAAAAATTCAATATCGACAAATCCGAAGACATCAAGATCATACGTAAAGTGAAAGATAATCATTAAGATGACTGCTATACCTCTTGTGAGGTCGATTAGATGATATCTCTTTTTTATTGTCTGCGAATCTTGTGTCATGTCTAAATGATAGCATAATCTCTTAATTTATGGTCAAAAGTATTCAAAGCTGTTAATTTGATTCCTATAAAAAGGTGGATGATGACAATATCAAATAAAGCACAAGAGCTTCTTCGTGATCTCGATACTGCACAGTATTCTCAATATATTTCAGCAAACTTCTTTGATGCTAGATTTATGGCCAATGAAGAAGATGCACTAAGAAAGAAGGCCTTGATTTATAGTGCCTTGACGATTGTGGGAAAAGTCGGGCCAAGCGCCTTATTTGTTATGACGTTTAGAGAAGCGGAAAGTTATTTAAGAGATAGTGCTGCCCAACATAGTTGGCCAGGAGTTTTAGACTTGAAAAAGTGGTTTGAAACGATTTTGCAAGAAATTCAGAAAGAGTTTTTTGAAAACGCCCTCATGAATAATAAAATAGAAGTTCTTAATTGGGAAAAATTAGACCTAAAGCAGCGTCTATTGAAAATGTCCTCACTTATTGAAAATGTGAATGCGACTCTGGAGAGTTATAACTTAGGTCAAATTCAATTATTTAGCATAGAAGAAAATGAGGTTTGTGTAGACAATGGCCTAGCTTTTGGTGGTCTGCGTCAGTTACAGGCCGATAGTTTAAGAGAGATGATTTATGATTGTATTGCTAAGTATATGAACTTTAGCTTTCAATCTCAGCGTATAAAATTAGTTGCGCAGTGATGTATAAGCAGTTAATATTAGATAGCTATACGGTAAAGAAAATTAACAAAAAATAGATTTTATAAAAGAGGAACTAGAATGAAGTTAACGGCCCTTGCACTTATCACACTAGGTATTTTTTCGATGAATACTGCTCACGCTCAAAGCGCGGCCAAAGGTAAGACTCTATACTCACGCTGTATTTCATGTCATGGTGATAATGGAGAAGGAAAGAAGTCGATGAACGCTCCTCGTATTGCGGGACAGTACGACTGGTATATTTACTCATCACTTGTTCAGTTTAAAACTGGTGAAAGAAAGAACCCAGATATGTTACCATTTATTAAAGGTCTGAACGACTCAGACTTTAAAGATCTTGCTGCTTATATCTCTACGCTATAATAGTAGAAAGATCTCAGTTTTTTTCAATATTATTTACTAGGAAGGAATCATGGTAAAGGCCATTCAATTAGGCGAATTAAGCTTTGAGTCAGTTACATCTCAAAAGAAAGTAAAAGACGTTTACGATTATAACGTCGAGGCATTCTCTGATAGTCCAGATTTTAAATGGACATTAGATGATATTAAGAAAGAATTATCTGACGGATGGCAGCTTTATTCAGTAAATCTATCGGAAGAAATTATTGCTGCGGCCTTTGTGAAGAAGGAAGATGATAAGCTTCTTTGTAAGAACACATCAATCAAGATGCAGCACAGTGGAAGTGGTTTTTCTCACAGAATTATGGACTTCTTTGAACAGGCTGCCAAAGAGTTTGATGTAAAAGAGATTGTTCACTTTTGTTCAATTGATAATTTCAGACAATATTCTCTAAATGAAAGTCATGGTTACGAAAAGACAGCACGTCGTCTTGGAAATAACGGTCACACGACAGAGTGGATCAAACAAGTCAGTAAGTAGTTGCTGGATAGTGTCTGGTGCTTAGGGGAGACTCATAGCGAGTTTTTCCCCAACTCTTTTCAATTCTCCCAGTTGTATTATCAATGATTGCTGTAAATGATTGTGGCATACCATTTACATCTCGATTGACGATGTAAATACTCTTTTTAGTAATCTTTAGTCTCTTGACGATTTCAAACTCACTGTCTGCTAATATAGGGAGGTTTTCTTTTACTTTCTTGATTACAGCGATATCTTCTTTCGTCAATTCTTTGGCAACGTCTGTTAAGGATTCATTTGCGTTTGAATCGTCTTTTGGAAAATCTGGTGTTGGTACAGAGGCAATCTTTCGAGAGTGATGTTTGTGTCCGTGATGATGCTTTCGTGCTTGATAACGGTGCTCGTTTTTACCACCAGTGGAAGAGTATTCTTTAGAATTAGACTTTCCTTCATTTTGATATGAAGAGATAATAAAAAGTGCTGCTAAAGAGATACTACAAAATAGTAAAAACTTTTTCATCTAGACCTTCTTTTGATTGATTCTATTGCTCAACCGTAAAGTTAATATTTAAAATGCTAAAAGGTTCTTCTCCTGCAAATTCAAAATCTTTGAAGTCATCATAATTAGTACTTGTCAGATCGTGGTAACAATCTTCACAGTTTGCAAATGTCATACGTAGGCGACATGAAACTTCTGTCCCTAGAGGGATATTCTTATTGATCTCAAAGAACATAATATTTGAGTCTGTAAATAGAGGGGTTCCTTGCTCTGCTTGCATTGTCTCTTGCCAGTTCGATTTTGGTGCCATGAAAGGAATGTTTTGTACATTTGTACTTGGGATGGCCTTTACAAAGCAATTATTTAAATCATCTTGCGTGCGATCTTCACCTTGTCCTAAGCAGTCTTTTTCAAGTAGTCCAATATCTGATTTCATTTTCTTTAAGAACTCATGTTGATTTAGGAGTTTTGTACTTGTGCCGTCATTATATGTAAGCATACATACAGGCATGATTCTTCCAGTATCGTTATAGTTTGTCTCACTTAATGGATCACAAACCCTTCCGCCTTGAGAAATAGAAGGGTAGCCATCACTTAAGTTTGAACAAGGTACACCATCTTGCATATGGGCCCAATCTGACGCCAGTACTCTGGTTCCGGCCATAATAGAGCTTGAGTTATTATAGACGCTAACAAATAGTCCTACGATCTCTCCTGGTGAAACCTTGCCATTTCCATTGTTATATCTTGCATCGACCGTCGTTACTTCTCCAACATCCATTTGATTTTGAATTGTTTGATATACTGACGAACGAATATCAAATACACTCAATGATGAGTATGAAGAGCGTGTATCTTTAACAAGAAGATTTTTGTTAATAAGTTCCGTCTTCTTACGATTTAGTGGGTTAACAGTGATATTTGTTGTTGAAACTGAATTGAAGTTATTATTATAAGTTCTAAAAAGTAGTAATCCGTATGAATCGAATAACTGCTCTAAGTTGTCCTTAGAGAAGTTCTGGTACGTACAAAGGTTGTACTGACTATTTGTGATATTGTAGACATTTCGAGCAAGTGATTGAGAAAAGCGTCTGAAGTTAATCGGGTTTACCGACTTAAGCCATTCTTTTGCATAGTCTTGATCTAGGTTGATTTGCCCAGATAGTCCATCTTTTGCTTGCGCTGAAAGGTCTCCAAGCTCACCTAATGACTCCACAAGAGCGTAGAAAACTAGCTTTTTGGCATCACCAATATTTCCTGTACAACGATTACTAAGTTCTTTTGTTAAAGCAACAAGTAGGTGACTGATAATTTGGCCATCAACGTGGATATCGTCAACACGTGCTTCCGTATTATATACATCGTATCCGAGATATTCTGGATAACTAAGTCTTGAGTCTTCATCGGTTGAGATCCCTGCAATATGCATTGAATCGTCTTCTGAGATAGGGCGTGAAGCATTTGCGAACTTTCCTAGGCCCCATTCTCCCATATGTTCTCTGTTGTTAGTGAAGTAAGAGAAGTAATCGGCAATACCTTCATTAATCGAGTAGGCCTCATCGTGTCCAAAATAACCAAGAGCTGACTCTTCTAGGCAAACTGGGTTTTGTGTATTTAAACAAAATGCTGCATTGAAGGCCCTGTTTCTATGGTTCATTAGACGATCAACTATAGCGTGACCAAATTCGTGATAAATAACAGATGGGTCCTGGGCCATCTTGATATTTTGATAACCAGGAATATAACCTAGTTTAATAAGGAAATTACTTGGATCAAAGCTGGCGTTCTTTCTTAGACTTGCATCGGCATGAACGACAAGTTTTGCTTTATTTGAAGCATTCCAATAGGCCTTATGTAAATCAGTATTTGTTGGAACTGATGAGTCGTAAGAGACTTGGTTAAGGCGGTCAAAGACATATGTTGTAATATCACCCAGGTAGGTATCGATGACTTTTGCCGTATGATAAAAAGCGTTGATTTGTAAGAATTCAGTAGTAGTAACAGGAAATGCCCATTTTCTTGATTCATTTTGAAATGCCGAAACTCCGGCATCCTCTGTTACTTCTAGACAGTCTCCAATCAGTGAGCAAGATTTTGTTAAATACTCATTACTGGTAATATAAATAGGTGAGCGAGTGATTAGAGTTGAAAGGTCTGTATTCTCATCTGCAGTGTAATCACTAAGGACTAGGGGATTGGCCGTTAAAACACGTCCATAATTTGCTGATACAGTATCTTGAGTATTACTTAGCGCAGAACCGCCTGAGCCTTCTCGTGATGAAGAAGCCTGATCGACCACACATGAGCTTGTAAGGATACTGATACACCCTATAATCCCTAGTGTATGAAGTAGTTCTTTTTTATTTTTAACTATACGTACCACAAATTTCAATTAGGCCTCCCATGCCCTTGAATCAATATATTCTTCTAATCTATAGAGCTACTGAATCATTCCATCTGACGCTAAGTCACGATCGATTTTTTCAATAAGCCCTGGAATAAACCCTTTTTGTCCATATTGAGATCCATTAATGGCCGCACAAGCTGTTCCACTATATTTCTCACCAATACGGTTCCATTCACTTTGAAGTCCTGGAGAGCTAATTTGAGTAATAATTTTTGCCTCGTATGCAACACCTAAAGCAACTAGCTTATCTTTTTCAAAGTCTCTTCTTTCTCTAGTAATACATTCTTCTTTTGCTGTATCGGCCTTTGAGTCACATAGTTTTCCAACATATTGGTCACGCCCTGATGAAAGCATTTTACAAAGACCTTTTCCGTCATAGTCTTCACTAATCTCAGCGGCCCTATTTTTTAGAGACTGAATTTGTTGAGCGATAATTAGGTTCTTATCTGAGATCACTTTAAGTGCATCATCTCCAATCTGTGTGCCATCGTTAATAAAGTTTTCAATATCATCTTTATACTTACTTTCCTCTTCTGAAAGGTTATCCGTAAGTTTCGTTGTTAGGGAAGTGATCAGTTGATCATCATTTTGCCCGCTATTGGAACAAGCGCTTTGTAGCTGAGCAAGAGATTTACCACTATTTGTTGAATCCTTTGATTCTCCATCTGATGGAATACTTCCTTCAGCAGATGCGCTTGCACATAGTTTCTTATACTCTGAAATTTGTTCAAAGATTAGAGTGCTTGAAGAGCCTCCGTTCATTGCCATTTGAAGAGGCGACTGTGCTCCTGATTGTGCTTGAAGGATGGAAGCAATTTCTGTTGCATCTGAGTATAGATCACTTGCATTATTGTCACCTGTACAACCAGGGCCAGGGCTTGAATCCTGTAGTCCTTTTAATTTATAGCAGAACTCAACCTGTTGTTGTGATGCTTCTGCAGCTTTTTCACCAGCTTCTTTCGCTGCTTTTTGTGCTGCTTGGTTTCGATCATTTATGGCAGTTGCACAATTTGAAACGAACTCTTGCCACTTTCCTCTTTCTTCTTGAAGGCTTTGGTTGATCTTTTCTACTTGTGAAGCTAAGTGAGTGTTCTGGTTCTCGAACCACTTGTTAAGATCATTTCTCATGCTTGCACTATTGCCGTTCATTCCTGCTAGTAGGTCACGCATGAAAGCTTCAGGATCTTTTTCTAATAGGATACCTTTTGTTTCAGCTTCATCCATTGGTTGATCAAGGTCTTGAAGTTTTCCAAATGTAAGACCAGATGAAGCAGGGATTCCATATGCTCTTGCCATTTCTGGTGTTAGGTTAGGGAACATATTCTTGTATGCATGATCAGAAACTTTTTGCATATGAGATTGCATTTGTGCCATTAAGGCCTTTGCTTTGTCTTCATATTGTTGCATTTGTGCATTGTAAGTATCTGCTTTTTGCTTAAGTTCTGCTGTCTTTGCATTCACAAGAGTTTCTGTGAAAGTAGCACATGTATTTACGTTGTCTGAACAAGCTGCTGCCTGAGTTACACAAAATGATTTACTAGATGTTTCATATACATCTGGCCCACACTTGCTAAGTTCAACAGCATTTCCATTACAATTGTAAATTAGCTCATCAATTTCCGCCATGATGCTTCCATTACCTTCTGAAGCAAGTGTTCTCTTTGTTAAAGACTGAAGTTTTTTAGCTTCTTCTTTTAGAGCTTTTGCTTCTGCTCGGTATGTTTCAAGATTTGCTACATCTCCAGCTGGTTTTAGATCACCATTGTAGATGGCCACACATTCATTCTTGATATCGCTGTAGTATTCCTTAGCTGATTTTGTCACGCTATTTCCACTGCTGTTAGAGACCGTGATTCTAATATCATTGTTGTTAAATGAGTTTGCAACGCTATCTAGAGAAGATAGAGATGTTGGATCAGAGAATGCATTAGATGCAGCTCTTTTAAATGATGAAAGAGTGTCACCTTGGTTTCCAAGTTTTACATTATCAAATGAGTTTACTGCTTGATTTATTGGAGTCGAGTATGCAGCAGCATTCTTTCCAGTCATACAGTCAATAATAAACTTTTCTTTGTACGAATCTTCTGATTTTGAAGCGAGGCGATCAACTTTAATTAAAAAGCTTGGATCATCAAACTTTGGTAGGTCAGCATCACTAACACCTAGGCTTGAGAGCATCGTTTGGACTTTCTTAAGTTTCGCTGTTGTGTTTTGAGCTGCAAAAGTTCTTGCTGATGAAAATAGGTTCGCAAATTGTGTCCCTTTAAAAAGGTCTTCTCTTAGTGCTTCATCATACCCACCAGCTTCAAGCCTTAGAGCAACTTTTTTCTTATCAGATTCAATTTGATTTCTCATTGTAATAAGAGAGCTTCCTCTAAAACGTTTTGCCTTACGATCATCACTACTCATTCTATCTTTTAGGCCAACAAGTCCACCTTGTTTCTTGATAATTTTGTTTACATCATATGCTTCCACACATGATGCTGGCATAATTTTATTAAAGTCTGTATTAATGAAGTCCTGGCTTACATTATTTCCACCACCATTAAGTAGGGCGTGTATTTCTTTGATTTTAATTCTATTTTTCTTTTGAATCTCTGCTACTTTTTTAAGTTCTGCTTCGAATTGTTCAATCATACGATCGTACTGAGAAGTCATTGATGCAAAGTTATCTTGAATACTCTTCATCCCATCTTCAATACATTGAGAACCAACGTATGGAGGAGTATTTCTTGGTTTTAGAAAGCTTGTGTATTCATTTAAAATATTTTGTCCAAATTCTAGTGCTTGCTCAGGAATCTTAAGGTTCCCACCAATATTACAGGCTCCGTTTGGTGCAAGAATTGGCTCTGGGGCAAGAGGACAGTTAAATGCAGGGTGCATTCTTCTTGACTGAAGCTTTTGTTGAGCATCGGACTTTGACTTATTAAATGCCTGAAGAGCTTGGATCTCAGTATTTGATAGACGGCCTTGGTTGTGCATTTGTTGAGAGATATCCCCAATCATGTTCAGGCCACCAATAACTGTTTTCATTCCCGAGCCGGCTGTGAACTCTGCCCAAGACTCACCATTTTTCTTAAAAGCGAATGCGCTCATCGGAATAGATGAGTGAATAAGTGTTAACGCCATTACGCTGACTTTAACTTTTTTGAAAGAGGAACTTGTTCCATTCTTTCTTAAGTTATTTTGCTCTTTGGCCTTCGTTAATCTTTTCACTTTACTTCCCCTGTCAATTCAATGCTTTATACTTATCGACATTTTAGTAATTTTCTTTATTTTATTAATGAATTGATGCTTGACCTAATAAATTGGTTAAATAAATCCTAAAGGGTGCAAATAAGTCGCTGATTTTATGTGATGGAACATGAGATTTCATGGTGTTAAAATACTTCTATAATTGAGAATATTTAAAATTTGAGTGCCAAAAATAGTGGCCGTTGGTTGAATTATCTATGACATTTTATACAAATCGCTACCTAAGAATTACTGCAACCATTATTGATTTATGTCTTTGCTTATTTATAAGCTACGGGCTCTTGGGTAGTGAGTTTATTTTATCTATTACAAATGCAATTTTTAATATTAAAAATCTTGGTACTTCAATCCAACATCTTTATGTCTACTTGATTACATATTTTCTCTACGTATTCTATTGCTCATTATTCTTTAGTATTACACTCGGTCAATATGTTTGTGGTGTTAGACTTGCTGCGGGCTCGGCCATACAAAAAAGATTAGGTGCAATCATGCGATTAATCTTATTACCTGTACGTCTCTTTTTGGATATCTTTGCAAGAGGGGTGGAGTCACCAATAAGTGTAAGACTGACGGCCTCAAGAATAACTTACAGGTCAAAAGTTTTATCTTACTTAGTCGCTACAATAATCTGTGTTGTCTCAATTGGCCTTACACCATTTAGTGCACTAATGTATAAGCAGCAATTATTTAGTAATCAGTTTGTTGATTTTGGCCTAAAAACTTTTGTTGAAGGAGAGATAACTGACTTTGAATCTTTCGCTGAAATTGGCTCCACAACACTCGGGTTTTCAAGTTTTACCAATTTAGATAATTCAAGATTTACCATAAGACCTAGCTTTGAAATTAGAAAAGTTGATTCAAAAACGATTTACCGTCCATTGATATCGATTTGGGATACAGAGCTTAAAAATAAGGGTATCTTTAAAATTTCATCACGCTTCGATCTCTATTCTCTTGTAAAGATTGCGCGTGATAATTTATTTCTTTTTGATTTGTATTATCCAGAGTTGAGTAAAGTGCTAGAACTGTCAAAAAGGGGAGATGATGATCTTTACTACCTGAGTAGTAGGGCGAGTCTTGAGCTCTTTGAACTTATTTCAAACGCCTTCCTCGTAAATTATAAGAGTATCCCAAGACTCATTTTAAAGGGACATTTTCAATTTCTTCCTTATCTTCAGCTTAAGATTGAATTAGAGAAGTTACTTGAGATTACCAATGATAACTATATCGACTTTATCAAAAGCGGTGAGAATATTCTCATTAGGAAAAAGGATTACTCAGGTGAGAATATAATATATCGTGAAACTTTCTTTAGTCTTTCTTTATTGAAGCCAATTGTCTACAAAAGTATTTGGGATCGAAATCTTGATAATGACAAGGCACAAACAGCTTTCTCAAATACACTCTTCTTTAAAGCGAGATGGGGAGAAAAAGTAAATCAACGGCTACATACTTGGGTAAAAGATAAAATCTATAATCCGCTTGTTGGTTTTGATTTAATTTCAAATAATACAGAGGTTGAGCTAACAAACGACTATACAAGAGGTCTAGAAAACTATCTTGTGGATTACTTTAGAATAGATGCAAAAAGGGCCCTCGAGTCACAAAATGATGATTATATTTCTAGTGTTCGTTCGGCCTTACAACGTTTTAGTCTTGTTTTTCAATTGGCCATGGAAAAAAATAAGAATTCTTATTCGAAGGCCACAATTAAAGGTTTTAATGACATCCTTCTTGCTCTAAAATTAAAAGATATTAAATTGCTTTCACAAGACAACACGAAGAAGACATTTGAGAAATCTCCACAAAAGGGGACACGCTCTAAAAAGAATAAGCGCCAACGCAAGCGTTAAAATAACAAAGGAAGTTGAGGGATGACATTATGGATGGCAGTCGTCTATGGAATAATTCAAGGGCTAACAGAGTTTTTACCAGTTTCTAGCTCAGGGCATCTCGCACTTTTACCTTTTATCTATGATTTTAAAGACCCTGGTATTTTCTTTGACCTTGCCATGCACGTTGGTACGGCATTGGCCGTAGGGATTTACTTCTTTAATGATGTGAAAAGAATCGTAAAAAATGCCGTGTTATTTCTTATACCCGGGAAATATTGTGACAACTTCACTAAAAACTATCTAATCGCAACTTTCTTTACAGGATTCTTTGCACTTATTTTAAAATCAACGGCCGAAAGCTATGGCCGTAATGAAGTCTTTATTGCTTTTAACTTGGCCTTTTTTGGAATTCTTCTTTTCATTTCAGATCGAATTGGAAAAACAAATAAGAATATGGAAGGCTTTAGGGCCTCCTCTTCAATTGTGATAGGACTCTCTCAAGTGCTTGCTATTTTTCCGGGGGTTTCTCGTTCGGGAATTACGATTACTGCAGCGAGATTTTTGGGGCTATCAAAGGAAGATGCATCTTCTTTTTCATTTTTACTTTCACTGCCATTAATCTTTGCGGCCTTCTTGTTGAAGACATATAACCTTATGGGCAATCCTCAGGGAGCGCAATTTGATGTACTAAGTTGTGTTGTAGGTGTTGTCGTTTCATTTGCCGTAGGACTTGCCACAATTCACTTTTTTATGAAGCTAATTAAGAGAATCCAGTTTGGATACTTTTTAATATACAGGCTAGTTTTAAGTGCTTTAGTTTTTTATCTTCTCAATTGATTCTTTAATTGAAATTTTAGGGGAGTAGCCAAAGTCCTTTAGAGCGTTGTCATGTTTAAAGTAATGTGAAGTTCCCATTTGTAAGGCCACAAATCTTGTCATTGCCGGCTGTCCCTCATATTTGCCAATTACCTTGTAAATGAACTCACAAATTGCTCCAATAAAATAAACTAGCTTTAACGAAACTTTCTTTGTTAATGGTGCAACACCTTTTGCCATTAAAATCTCATTGATAAAGTGCCATAGATTTACTGGACGCTCTTGGCCAATAAAGTAAGCTTTTCCTTGATTCTTTGCTTCAGCTATAAGTTCTTTTAGTGCCATAACATGTGCTAGTGAAGCATTTTCAACATAGTTGATATCCACTAAGTTATTGCCTTGTCCTATAATCTTTAAACGTCCACTCTTTGCTCTTTCTACTAAAGTAGGGATGATATTCTTATCTCTTTCACCGTATATGAGGTGTGGCCTAATTGCAGTTGTTAATAGCTGTGCAGAATTTGATTCTAAGACAAGTCTTTCTGCAACTGATTTTGTTCTTGCATATTCATTAAGGTAGATTTCAGGATAGGCAAGTGACTCATCACCATTTTTAATTTCTTCTTTTCCAAAGACAACACTAGGTGTACTTGTATAAACCAGGTATTTAACACCAACTTCCTTCATTGCTTTTAGAAGATTTCTTGTTCCGTCGATATTGATCTTTTCAAAGTCTTGCTTCCTTCCCCACATACCTACTTTTCCGGCAACGTGAAAAACAGCGTCAATATCTCTAAGGGCCTCTTTGATATCTTGAAAATTTGTTAAATCACCTTGATGTGTTCTTATGCCAAGCTCTTGGATTTCACTTGTGTGACGTCTTGAGAAATTAATGATCTCATGGCCCTCTCTGAGAAGGTCTTTCGCAATATGATGGCCAAGAAAGCCTGTAGCACCAGTGACAAGAATTTTCATTTTATTACCTCAGTTTTCCTTGCTGGGCCATTTGAGCTAAAGCCTTGCGATCAATTTTAATATTATGTCTAATATCGACTGGGAATTTAGAACAAATAAAAATCTCATCGATATCTTTTGTGTGACTATACTTATTGGCCATCACTTTAAGCTCTTGTTTAAGTCTAGACTTATTGAGAACTCTACCTATTGGCTCTATTGTTAGTGCTGGACGCACTCGATTATTTCTAAGAATCCAAATTAGTGCAGATTTATTAACTTGTGGATGCTTATTAAAAATGGCCTCTGTTGAAATAGGATAATATGTCGTTGCATGGGCCTTTACCTGATGGGCCTTTCTACCAAAGAACCAAACACGTCCTTGAGTATCTAGCTTTCCAAGATCACCCATTCGGTGCCAAAAAGTATAACCGTCATAAATTTTAGCTTCTTTCGTTTTGTCAGGAAGTTCATGGTAGGCAGCAGTAGCTGTTTTACTTCGTACGATGATTTCTCCGACCATTCCCGTAGCAAGTTGCTTTGTATCTTTAATGTCTTGAATTGCGCCATCGACATCTTTGATGATTCTAACTTCTACTCCTGGGCAAGCTCGTCCAATACAAGTACCACCACCTTGTGCCGTTTCAAACTGTGTGTTGGTTAAGACTTCTCGTCCATTAAAGCAACTAACAGGTAAACACTCTGTTGCTCCATATGGTGTGTACGTATCTGCATCTTCTCTTTCTAGGCGCGCTATTAGTTTCTCATGTACTTCATTTCTAACAGGAGCACCAAACATGACAATATGCTTTACGCTTTTAAGAGTCTGATTTGTTTTTTCTAGATAGTCTCCAACACGCTCCCAGATCGCTGGAGACCCAGCAATAAAAGTGGCACCATTATCATTGATATTTTTAACAAGTGCTTCTGGGTTACACTTTGCAGGTTTACTTGGATTCATATCAGGAATCACACTTGTCATACCCATGGACATTGTAAAGAATGAAAAGAGTGGGAAGCCCGGAACATCGACGTCTTCAGGTGTTAAGTCAAATAACTCTTGTAATACATCTGTTTGACGATTAAAGATTTCATGTGTGTACTCAACACCCTTTGGTCTTCCTGTTCCTCCTGAAGTAAAGAGAATGGCAGCAAGGTCACTACCTTCTACTTTTTGTGTTTCATACTCAAGTTGATCCTTTTCTTTTAACGATCTTATTGTTGTTAAGTGTGGAAGGATTTTAGCTTCTGTCGTGAAGAACTTCTTAATAGTCTTAAAGCTGTCCTTTTTAAACATTCTTAGAATATGAACAATATTAACAGCAATTAAATAGTCTGGTCTTGCGTCTTTAATTGCTTTGAAAAGATTTTTTAATCCCATTCCCGGATCTATTAAGATAGGAATTGCACCAATTTTAAATAGAGCAAATGTAAGGGCCGGGAAATCAAATGATGGCCTAACAAAGAGAAGAACCTTATCTCCTTTTTGGATACCTTCTAGACTTAAAGCTGCACTGTAATGAGAGCTTAGATCATTAAATTCTTTAAATGAGAGTTCATCATAGTGGTAACCGCTTCCAGTTTTTCTTGGGAACTTGATGCAAACCTTATCAGGTGTTTTCTGTGCCCAGTCTTCAATCCTATGCGCGATATTCATTTAAGAAACCTTTTATTTCTTTAAGACAATTCTCTCTTTCATCTTCAATTACGTAGTGGCCAGCATTCTCATAAACGACATACTTACTATTTGGGTAGAAATCTTTCCAACGTTTAAGAAATTTCATGTTGAAACAAAAATCTTGTGCACCCCAAAGAAACATCTTGGGGCATGTTACATTTTTAAGATTATCTTCAATTTGTGAAAGTCTTGCATATGTTGGATGACTACTTGATAAAGGTATATCTTTAACAAATCGAGCTGTTGCAATTCGGTTAGCATAATTATTATATGGGTGAAGATAACCTTCTTTAATATGCTTTGCTAATGGCTTTGTCGTTGTCATAAATGTAGCAGGCCATGCAAAGGCATTAAAAGTCCTAACCATTGGCTCTCCAATGACTGGAAGCTTACAAAGTGCGATACGTTTTGGAATATCAAGAGACTTAAAAGCCGCAGTATTAAGTAGGATGACACCTGTCACTGCTTGTGGCCTTGAAGTCGCAACACCCATTCCAATTGCGCCACCCCAATCATGAACTAAGAGCTTGAATATTTTTATCTCTAGTTGGTCGATTAATTTTAAAACATTATCAATATGATTTTCTAATGTGTAATCATAATCTTGTGGTTTGTCTGAAAGTCCGCAACCAAAGTGGTCTGGTACGATACAGCGATAGTCTTCTTGTAGCTCTTTGACAATATTCCTGTAATAGAAAGACCATGTTGGATTTCCATGAAGCATAATTATTACTTCACCTTCTGGGTTTCCTTCATCTAGGTAGTGGTATTTCTTTCCATCAATTTCAAAGAAGTTATTTCTAAATGGGTATTCATGCTGCCATGTATTTACTGTCATATTCATTACCAAGTTACTCCCAATACAGAACAAGATAGTCCTGATCCAATGCCAACAAGGGCAATTTTCTTGCCTTTTTCAATTCCCTTAACGTCATTCATCTTGGCAAGGGTAATTGGTAGGGCAGCTGATCCAGTGTTTCCAAGTGTATCAAATGTATCAAAGGTATCATGCTTATTAAGTCCTAACTTTCCTAGGACAACTTCTTTATGGGCCTTTCCTACTTGGTGGCCAATTACAATATCGATTTCTTTTGGGTTAAGGCCTGAATCATCGAATGTTTTCTTTGCTAAGGCCTTTCCATATTTTAATAATTCTTCTGAGTCTGTTTCCATAACAAGTGATTCAGGATTTCCATCCCCTTGGCATAGCTTATTGGCCTTAGAGTCACTGCGATTTGTGATTGAAGTGATACGAGGAGCGTTTGGTGCTTCATCTTTGTGAGAAAGACAATAGGCGACTCCTGCTGAACCAATAGTCAGGTTCGCAAAGTACTTCTTTACAGACTTTCTTGTAATGCTTTGATCTTCATTAAGTGTCTTTATTGTATTATCCAATAATGGAGCACTATTTTCACCAGAAAGAATAATAGCACGCTTGATGGCACCGGTTTCAATCATATTGGCCACAATCTCCCATGCACTTACCATTCCAAGGCAGGCGTTTGAGATATCAAAGAGCATACATTCACTAGGCATTTCAAGGTTTGCGTGAATAACTGAGGCCGTGGAAGGCTCTAAGAAATCACGACAGACACTTGAATTAATAAGAAGGTTAATGTCGCCCTTTTTGATGCCTTTTTTTGAAAGCTTATCTAAGAGCTTATTTCCTGCCTCTGTTGCAATAGAACTTGGCCTTGTTGAGTTTGGCCAAAAGCCGCGAGACTTGATTCCTGTCATTAGCTCAAGCCTTCCATGAGGAAGCTTAAGCCTTGTATAAATTGGCCCAAGTAATTCTTCTAACTTATCACTTGTTAGAATCTCTGGCGGTTCAATATAGGCATAGTCTTCTATAACGACATTATTATATTTCATTTAATCTTTTCCTTTTTATTCCATTAGTCCGTGAAGGTTTGCCATGGAAATACCACTTAACATGGAACCAATGATGCCAAGAAAGCCTTGGTCTGTTCCGCAAAGATATAGGCCGTCTACTGGAGTTCTTCCATCTCTTAACTTATCTGTTGAACCGTAAACACAACCACGAAGATGGCCAGTGTAGCGCTCAATTGTATGAGGAGTGAAGACGTCTTTAAATTTCACATCCAGTGATGCATTTGGATAGATATTCTTCAATGTTTGAAGTGATTGTTCGTAGACTTCATTCTTCATGGCAAGATAGGCCTTGCGATCTGTGTTTACTAATTCCTTCCACTTTTCATAATTAGCCATATAAGTCAGACGAATAACTCCTTCGTCACTATCATCACTAGCAAAGTTATTTGGGAAGCAAATAACGGCACTCTTATTATCGATGAAATCACTTGGCCCACGATACTGATAATCTTCTCTTTCGTTGTAAAAGAGAATTGTATCATTCATATCAAAGTCTTTTGGACGCTCATCTAGACAGAGAATCGTTTCACAAAATGTCATTGGCCCAACTGCAATTTTCTGTACAGTTTGCCCTTGTGTGATGGCCATTGTTTCTGGATGGCCCATGCTTGAGATGACCTTATCACACTCAAGTACTTCACCATTTTCAAGAGTGACGCTGCAAACTTTACCACTGTCACTTGTGTTAATTGATGCAACACCTGCGCGAAAACGAAGTTCACCCCCAAGTCCTTCATACTTATCAAGTAGGAGATTAATGATCTTCCTAACACCACCATCTGGTCTTGCAAAACCCTCTAGATAGATACTCTTAAACATGATTACGAATTGAGAAAAATCCATATCATCTTCCCATGCTGATCCGTAAATCAGAAGTGGTGCAAAGATCATGGAAATAAGCTTTTCGTTCTTTATATATTTTCTGGCAACATCTTTTGCCATGAATGTTTCATTATTTAGGGCGACTTCATTGAAGTCTCTAATATAGGCGACAAATTGGTTGAATTCATCAATGGATGCAGGAAACTTCTCTGCTATGTCTTGCGTTAGTTGCGCAAAATCGTTTGTAAATGTAAGACTCGTTTCTGGGAAGATGATCTTTGATTGCTTTTGTTCAATAAGAGCAAGCTCTGCCCAAGGGATTCTAAGTTGCTTAAGAAGTTTTGTAAGAGGCCTTCCTCTTTCTCCTCTTTGGGCGAAATTTGTAAGGGCGTGAAGGCCAACATCAAAATTTCTCTTACCACGTCTGTAGTATGAGTTGAGCCCTCCAGAGATTGAATGCTTTTCAAGGCAGACGACTTTTTTACCAAACATTGCAAGCCTTATACTTGCTGCAAGGCCGCTCATTCCAGCGCCAATTACTATTACATCATATTTTTGAGTCATAATTATTTCTTTTAAAAATAAGGCCACCTAAGTGGCCCTTATCAAGCTTATTGAAATTTTGGTGTAAGGTAAGCAACACAAGAATTCATAGAAGCTAGCTCTGGGTAATCTTCTTGAGGTACTTCAATCGAGTGTTGTTTCTTAAGTTCCATAACGATATCAAGGAAGTCCATAGAATCTAGGTCTAGTTGATCTCTTAGTGGAGTTGCATCATCAATTGTTGTTACATCATCATCAACTGCAATGTCTGCGATAATATTAACTACGATTTCTCTTACTTGTTCTGGTGTCATTTTAATCTCCTGTCTTTTCAATGATTTTTAAAATTAAGCTTTTGCTTCGTATTTCTTTATAATTAAAGTTGAATTGATCCCTAACATACCAAATGAGTTATTAAGGATATATTTAACGTCTTTTTTTAGTGGTGCTTCAAGAACGAGTTGATCCATGGCACACTCTGGATCAATTTCATCGATCTTGTGACATGGGTGAACAAGCCCGTCTTCAAAACTTGGAAGGTTACCGGCCAACTCTAGTGCTCCAGCTGCTCCCATCGCATGACCGATTAGGCCTTTCGTACAATTAACAGCGACTTCTGGTGAGTCTTTGAATGCCTCTTTGATACCTGCAACTTCTTGAATATCTCCCATCTTTGTCCCTGTAGCGTGTAGATTTACAAGATCAATATCGTTAATCGTAATTCCCGCTTTGGCGATGGCCTTATGGACACATTCCATTTGACGCTCAGGATTTGGAAGTACAAAGTCCGTTGCATCACTATTTGTATGGTAGCCAGCAATTTCACCATAAATCTTTGCACCTCGAGCAAGAGCGTCCTCAAGTCGCTCTAGTGTATAAACACATCCACCTTCTGAGATAACAATTCCATTTCTATTATTATCTAATGGGCGAGAAGCACGAGTTTGATCTTCTGGGTAATCTGCTAGTGCGCCTTGAGCTTTAAAAGATACGTGATTTCCAAATGAATTAGATGATTCTGATACACCACCAGCAAGGGCAAGGTCAACTTCACCAAGTTGAAGCATTTGAACTGCTTGGATAACCCCCATATTTCCAGCGGCACATGCCGCGCCAATTGTATAATGTGGGCCTGTGATCCCAAGGTTTAACGAAACCTCTCCTGCTGGAGCATTGGCAACTGTTCTTGGGTTATGGTGATGAGTCCATAGCTCTGGCTTCTCATCGTTATTCTTATAGAATTGGAATAATTCTTCCTCTGTCTCAACTGGGCCATGTTCTGTAATTCCCAGATAAATCCCAATACGAGATTTATCCATAGAATTGATATCTAATCCAGCATCGTCTAATGCTTCTTTTGAGCAGTAAACAGAGATTCCACCAACACGTGTTCCACGTTTTCTCATTTTACCTTTTTGATGTTTTCTTTCGTCAAAGTCACATTTACCAACAGGGATCTGTCCCATAAAGCGTACATCTTCGTAAGTGATTCCTGACTTCTGCTCTAAAAGTGCTGAACGGAATTCTTTTAAGCTATTTCCATTTGGTGCAGTTAGGCCCACACCTGTGATAACGACTCTTGATAGGTTCATTTATTGACTCCATTATTATGTTTTTCATTTTCTATTTTCGATACGATATTTAAGAAAGAATTCTTTAGTCCTGAAGTAATTCCTGCTTTGATCTGATTGATATCTGTAAAAGAATTTTTTAAGACTTTTGTTACCATTGGAAATTTCTCAATGGCGATATAAGGATTGTCGAGCTCTTTGCTGATTGAGATGATAAATTCGCTAAGTGACTTAGCAAAGCGAGTGGTTGTTAGGATATTTACTAAGCGCTTCTTCCTTTTTTCATCATGAACAAGCTTTAGAGATTCCGCAGTTATATTTTCAAACTCTTCAATAATCTCAAGTTCGCGTTTTTTGACAATATTAGAGACGATATTGATAGCATCATCATTGGCCTCATGGATTTTCATGCGCTTAATATCTGGATGGTCAGTAGTTAATACCATCTTATATGTCGATAAGGTTTTAAGGGCACTAGATACGGCAGGTTGTGATAGACCTAGAATTTTTTCGATCTCATCAGAAGCAAGAGGCCTTGGAGAGTAGACCAAGACACCAAAGATTGCACCTTCAATTCTTTTGAATCCTACTTTTGAAAAAAAGGCTTCATAGTGAGGTAGATACTCAAGTAGACCTTCTTCAATTATATTGCGATCAATTTCCATATTAACGACCTTATATTTTAAAAATAAAATATAAGTAATATTATCTAAGTGGTCAATCTTAAAAGGATCCTAATACATATTTAGGAGGCAGTGTGTTGGATGATGCCATGCAAGGTGCGTCTTGAAACCAGATTCTATAACAGTCTCTAAAAGCACCTGTAAAAAATCCAATTTAGGGCCAATATGCTACTAAATACATCAAGTTTGTGAGATAAAAATTGGCACGAATCTTGAACTAGTTTCATTATTCTAATTTTAAAATCAAGAAGATTTTATAAATGACTGGCCTTGCTGAATAGTAGAGGTGTAATTTTATTGAGGGAGAGTATAAATGAAAAAATTATTAGCGGTTGCAGCACTTGGTACGTTACTTGTTTCTTGCGGTGGAAGTGGAGGCTCTGGTTCATCGTCTACTTATGGTAAATACACTTCTCCATACGTGACAGCTCAAGGATTTGTATCGGCACTAAATAGTGTTGATCCTTACTACTATGACCTAAACACTCTCGAAAAGGATCAGTATGATTCCCTAAGAGAAGACTTCTTTGTTTACTTCGATGCTAAATATAATGAATTCGTAGCAGTCGATATTACATATCTAAGAACTCTTGCTTATTGGGACTACTACTCAAATAATCAGGGCCTTGCAGACGAATTCCGTGATGTTCAATCTGATGATGCGTGGGACTTCGGAATTATCGGTGACGGTTGGGGAGACGATTATGAAATTGTTGACTACGTAGGATCAGATGTTTTTGGTGACCCAGTATTCGAAGGTTTTGACACTGGTTACTACTATGAAGACGAAGAAGAGACTATGGATACAGGTTTAATGGCCGCAAATGATGATGAGCTTCAAATGTTTAACAAAGCATCTCTTTACTCACAGGCATTCAAACTTCCTGCAGACAAAGCACTCTCTCTTGTAACAATGGAAAAGGAAATTAAGAAAATGCTTGAAAATGCAAAAGATGGAGAACTTCTTGAGCAAGATCAGCAGGCTATTGCAAATAATATCAAGCACTTCACGGGAAAATCGATTGAAGAGTTTATGGCCGCTAAAAATGATCTAGGTGCACGTGAGCAAGTCATTGATGATGTTGCTGGACACCTTGGAACAACAACTCAAAATATCGAGGATGTTATCCTTCCAGAGCTACTTTCAATTGAATTATAAAGTATCGAAAATATATCAAAATACCACACATTTAAAAGGGCCTGAATAGGCCCTTTTATTTTGAACATGTACAGCGTTTATACAGTACTTGTAGTTCTTTCATAAGATCGCACTCTAACACCAAATATTGTTACTTTAGAGCGTAATGAAAATTAAAAATTTAAGTATATTAATATTAGTAATATTTATCTTAGCGGCCAAGGTTTACGGCGCTGATGGCCTTGTTGCAATAAACGGTGAGTCTTTGCCGGCATCTGATCTCTATAGCATAGAATATGGGGCAATTGATTCTGAGCAGGCCTATGAATTACAAGCTGAGGGAGTTGATCTCTCAACACTTTCTCCTGTCCTATCAAATCTATGGAATGGGGCCAATAATTTTTCTCGATTCAAAGACGATGCGCTTTTACCAATCGATGATTCTGATTCATTAAACTTCTCTGGTATTATCAGCTCACCAGCAGGAGTTCTTAGATTTAATGCTCAAAATAATGAAGGTAATTTTCAAGTTCACCTTTCGAAAACACTTCATACAATTCTTCTTCGAAAGAATTTACTTAGAAGTTTAGGTTATGTTGTTCCTACTTCTAAATATCTTAAGAACGTAAGAATTAACTTTAAGGACGAAAAACAAAAAGATTATTTTAAAGATGTAGAGCTTGTTATTAAGTTGGGAGCTTCTTACAAGAATTGGCTAGTTGAAGAGGGAAGCGACTACCTCGTCTTAAAAGACATCTTTGTTAGACACCCTAAAGAAGACGACTTCTATGATGTTGCCCTAACTTCAATTAATGACACTAAAGATCTTCGAACTCTTAGAAGTTTAATTGTTGTTTATTCTCTTCTAAATTTAGAGGAATCGATTAATAAATTTTCTTTTAACTTTTTAAAGATAAAAAATGATCATTTATTATTTGAATATCCAAGTTCAACTGATTTTAGTGCTACCTATGATGATGTTAAGTGGATTGCAAGGTTGATTGGGAGGCTAGGACGTCATGAGGTCACACAAATTGTTAAGAAGTCTCATTATCCAAAAGTTGTTGAAAAGCTTTTAATCGAAAAAATTATCGGACGTCGAAATAACCTTATTTCAACATTAAAAATAGATGCTCCTCTTATAGAGTATAGTAAAGATATCGAAGATCCTCTTGTTGAAGATGGCTTTCTCATTCCACACAACTTTGCGGGTTATGCTGGGCAATTTAGTTTTGGGGCCAGTAAGTCTCCAATGGACGATATACCAGCTTTTCTATTTTCAGAGGCACAAAGTAGTACTTTTAAATGGATTACTGGAAAGATTAGTGAAGGTTTAAGTGCTTTTGATCTTTCAAAGGCAAAAGTGAAGTGGTTACAAGAAGACTTTCTTGCCAATAAGGACTTTGCTCTTGATTACTTCGCAGAGCATGGACAGTTTCCACCACTTCCTTTTTCTTCATGGAAGTCGCCTGTTGTTAGAGGTAATATTATCTTTGGCCGTGACGTAGTTGTAGGACAAAGCCTAGGAACGGATAACTTCGTTCAACTTGCAGATACAATTGGATTTACAACAAATTTAGGTCTTTTTATTGGGCTTGAAAGATTTATTTCGCAAACGACTGGTGGTTCTGTATTTCCAAATATTGGAATCAATACAAGCTACACTCATGTAAGGCCACTTCAAGATCTTAGGGAGGCGATAAAAACTCCTTATAAGAATATGCTTGTAGGTAAGACTCTACGTAATATCGAAAAAAGATTGAAAGAATCGATCAATATTTCAGATCTCGATAATGAAACAAGAAGAGAGGAACTACACGCAATTTATAATGATATCTCTCAAAACTTCGGAATTGGAGAGTCGATTATTATATCTACATCAGTTGTTCCTGATATAACCCTATCGTTAAATGCTCCTCTCTTTGGTGTTGCCAATGGATATGGTTCGATTAGTACTAAGTATAAAGAATTATCGCGAATACATATTACGAGAAAATCAAAGTATAAATTTCAAATTTACTATGATGAGGCCAATGTAAAGGAAGTTAGAGCTCGTGGAGGGATTTCATATTTAATTCCAATTATAATGGGTGAAGCAGCAACAATTAAATCGAATCTTGACTTAAAGTTCTATGAAATAAATATGGACCCAGAACAAGATGATTTAGTGTTTTCAAAAAATGCTG
Source organism: Bacteriovorax sp. BAL6_X (assembly GCF_000443995.1). Lineage (NCBI taxonomy): Bacteria > Pseudomonadati > Bdellovibrionota > Bacteriovoracia > Bacteriovoracales > Bacteriovoracaceae > Bacteriovorax > Bacteriovorax sp. BAL6_X. The sequence goes on along the minus strand of NZ_AUMC01000008.1, from coordinate 92,815 downwards.
CAAAGTTTTTATCGATACTAAGAGATCGCTCTAATGAGGCAATGGGGCCAGAAGATATTCAAGTTTATAATAAATCGAAAGATAAGACTTTTAATCTAAATTTGTTATTTTTCGTTTCTCGTACCTTTAAATCTATCACAGAACTCTTTGTGAAGATTAAGGACCAAGTTAATATTAAATTGATCTCATCAACATTTGGAGAGATGGACGGGTTTGCTGTTGGTAAATTTTTAAAGAATGTTGCAGCTTATAATTTAAAGAAATTTATTAATAACTTAGAAGTGAGCTTTGATAAGAGCTACATACCTATGATTGAAGAAGCAAAACACTATTACAAAAACCCTGGAAAGGAACTTTTTGGTGCTGCGACGACATATGAAACAAGATTTGAATCAAAGTTAAGCGATATTGACGCCAAGGTCACTCTCGATAATATGAACGAGTTATATATGTATTATCGTAAGACTCATGAGAAGGCCATCATGAAACAAAAGACAATTAAGAAGTATCTTAGAAAAGAGAATGAGGCCTTCAATCTTGACTTCTACACTCCGTCAGATGCAAATGACGCTGGAGATATGCACTTTGTACGATTAGAAAGTAAGGTTCATTTTTTCGATAAATCAGTAAAGAGAATTCTTTCAATTACTTCTAAAGATCTCGATATGATTTCTCGTAAAATGAAGATTAGAAGATGTTTTAGACGTGGTGGTAGAGATAACGATAATAATGCTAATACAAATTCTGAAAAGCTACGCTGTGGAGATCTTGATCCAATTAGAAGTAAGCTTTATTGGTGTAATAAATATTTAAATAAGAATAAAACGCAAAAAGGACTTAGGTGCCTGGCCCACGTAGGACATTATTTTGCTAAGTATGTTGATGCAAAGACACTTCTTGATTTTTTTGGTGAAGATAATATTTATATTGAATCCCAATTATCTGGATATCGTGTTGGAAGTGAGTTGATGATGAAGCCTATTGTGGGAAATTCATACGGGAAAATAAACTCGAGAAATTTTGGCGGACCAATTAATAAGCTAGTTAAGGTACTTGGAATGATCAAGGCCGAAGTTCTTGGCCTTTGGTATAGGGAGACTCTGAAATGATTTATAATAAAGTCGTAGCTCTTTCTCTCCTTTTATTCTCTATAATTGCTCAAAGTAGCTTTGGTATCGATTTATCGCAAAGACAGTGGAATATTAAAAATACAGGTCAATCATATATCAGAAAGACCTCAGAGCTAGGATTTGAAAATATCGATGGTATTAAAGGAATCGATATTAACTATTTTAATAAGAATCAGCTTGATCAATTTAGCAGTAACAAGGTTGTTGTTGCAGTGATTGATACCGGTGTTGATGTAAACCATCCTGAAATTAAGGAGAATATTTGGTATTACCCAGGTTGTATCGGTAAAAGTGAAGAAGAGAAAAAGGCACTGCCTTGTCAAGGCTATAATGTTCTTGATGGAAATGGAAATGTCTCTGATGAAATTGGTCACGGTACCTTTGTTGCGGGTCTTTTGGCGGGAAAAAAAGATAACGTTGGTATTGATGGACTACTGCCTGAGAGTATCGAAATTATGCCTATTAAGGCAATTACAAATTTCAGAGGCTTTACTCATGATGGAAAAGTTGTTTCTAGCTATTTGGCCAAGGCCATTGCTTTTGCTGTAAATAATGGTGCACAGGTATTGAATTTGTCTCTAGGGATCCCAAAGGTTATTGAGACACCTCAGGTTGTTAGTGCAATTGATTACGCTTTAAAGAAAAATGTCATTGTCGTTGCTTCGGCGGGAAATAATAACAAAAGAAGAAATATCTTTCCTTGTAATTATAACGGTGTTGTCTGTGTTGGTGGAATTGATATTCAAGGTCAAAAAGTGTCTTCATCTAATTATGGCCAAACTGTTGACATCTATGCACCTGGTGAAAAGCTTGTTGGTACAATCCCTTCAAATATGGAATCAACAGTTCTACGTGTTGGGAATTATGATGTTAAAACGGGAACATCATTTTCAATTGCTCATATTACTGCTCTTGCGGCAGCGGCCAAGGTAAAAGACCTTGGTATTAATAGCTATAATTTTTTAGCAAGATTAAAGTCATATTCAAGAACTTTATCCGAATCTGGTCTCCTCGTTGCTGACTATCAAAAATTTATTAACTCATTTGACGACAGTTCTAATAAGTCATTGCCTCCAGTCTTTTTAACAAAAGAAATAGATAGTATTACAATTGATAAGTTAGCTGCTAAGAGCTTTGGTGCTACTCTAGGATTTGATATTTATTCGGAGTATGAACTTGAAGATGCAAATATTTGTCTAAGTTCAATTGTCATTAATAGTGGAAGAACTTGTCGCCAAATTTCATTAAAAGAAGGATTAAACCGAGTTCAATTAAGTTCAGTAATACCAAACCTTGATATTGATACTTGGCAGGGGCTTAAGTTAAGTTTACAAAAAGATGAAAATCTTATTTCTGAAAAGTCATTTGATGCTCAATTCTTTGTTCCACTTCCTATTTCTTCTAAAAAACAGGTCTCCAAGATTGCAGCTGGGGCCCTGTTAAGAATCGCGCCAAATATAAAAAGTTCTCAGTTACAAAAGGTTATTGAGTTTGATGCTAACAAAAGTACACAAGACTACTTTGTTTTAAATAATCGCTCATTAAAGAGTATTTTCTACTTGTCTGAAGAGGCAAATAATTTTAGGCCATTTCAGGTTAATTTCTCTAAAGATATAAAAGTAATTAGTGTCATGAAAGTAGATATGAATCTCGATGGACAACTAGATATTCTTGTCTACGGTACATCATCTAATAATCGTGAGTATATTCTTGAATCTTTTGATTCTCAAGGAAGGCCTCTATTTGGTGAATACTCTAGATGGAGCTTAAATGCTACACAATTTGGAGGATTGGATTTTAATCGAGGTCGTCCTTATTTTAATTTTATAAAAACACAAACAACTAAGCTTGGTACTATCTTGGTCCCACTTGTAAGTAAGATTTTTGAATTACCGCAAGTTGATAATAATACAGATCCAGTCGACTTTTTAAATAATATACAAAAAAAGAGGCCTTACTATTTATTGCCATCACTTCAAGATGATGAGGTGAAGTTAGAAATTAGAACGTTAGAGTCTTATCAGTTTGATTCAAAAATTAGAGATATACTTGATCTTCCTTTTTTTAAAAAATTACAATTTGTTTCATTTCTTGAACAAGATAAAGAATCTCAAAATAGTGGTCAAGTCAGAATTATCTACGCTCTTGGTGAAGTTAGTTTCAATGAATATTATGAGATTATCTTTAATGATACTCATCATTTTGAAATTGTAAAAAAGGGGAGATCTCTTCAAATTCACCAATCAAATATAGCGACTGTTCGTTCGACAATAGATGGTGATTTTATTAGTGAGTATTTGATTACACGCCAACAAGAGTTAAATAAGCTTTCATTTAAACTTTCTAGTGGTAGACGTACATTAAAATTTGAGAGTGATTGGAATGATCCACTAGCATCAATATTGGCCGTGTACAAAGAAGAACAATATTATTCGATTTATATCGAAGGACGATATCATATCCATCTCGTGGTAACTGATGGGAAGAACATTATTAGCTCTTCAAAGACTGCCATCAATAGAGAATCAAGCTTTCCTGGTGGAAACTTCTCTCAGATCTTTCAGATGGGGCAACTGAGTTCTTCTAAAGGGGCAATTTATACTGATATGCAGAGGCTCTTTGGAGACAATATTCGCTTAATTACAAGTCACGATAATAAGCTTAGTAAAAAGCTTAAATATAACTATGCCATTCCTTCTCAGTGTGCACTAATTGGTCACACTCAGATTGAAAAGCAGATGCAAGTAAGGCTACATTGTCTGGGGCCTGGAAAGTTTTCAAGTATCATGATTTCTAATATTATGACTAAGAAGTAAATGGAAAGAAGAGTGTCGACAAGGTAAATATCTGATGCTCTTCACTATTTCCGCTTTCACAGTCAAATTCCTCTGTGAACTCATCAATGAATTTCATAATCTTTTTCTTTGCTTCAGGAAGATCGGATTTTTTTACATTTATAAGAAAATGTTCTAAGACTCTTTGCTCTTTGGGAAGGTAATAGCTATCTGCAGATAGATCACAAATCTCTTTATGAAGAGGTAGAAATTGTGACATATCAAGTTTGTATTGTGGAACGTACTCTTTATTTAAGTATAGTCTCGAATTTTCAACATTAATGATCTTTGCACTCTTCATTTGCTTTAAAATGTGCGAGTAGTCTTCTTGCCCCTTGTAGATCATTTTCTTTGTGTTAATGTCTTTAGCAGTCTTGAAGTCGCTCCATTTTAACATTTCTCTTAATAGTGCCATTTCCCATTTAAATTCAACTTGGCGATCGGCCCTTGTTACATCTGAAGTACGCTTTTCAACAATTGCCTTAAAAGTTTCATCATCGCCCTTAGAGTTTTTCTTGGCATCAATTAAGGTCTGGAAGAACTCTGCTTCTTTCTTGCTTAACTCGAGGTTCTTAATTAACATGGCCGTGATTTGAGGCCCAGGATGTCTTTGTCCTTTGATAATCATGGTCAGCCCTGAGACACTTGATATCCCAAGCTCTTTGGCCCAACGGCCAAATGTATATTTCTTATCGACAGATTTACGTCCTAGATAGATATCTTCCAAGTACTGACGATAATCAATATAGCTAAATAGGTCTATACCCCTAATTTCCATAGTTTACATATCGACAGATTGATTAAATTATTTAGCAACTACCTAAATATATTACATACTTACTTGATGAAAATGCCTTGGTATAGGATAAATAACCCATCATACATGAGGGAAAGAAATGCTAAAATCAATTTTACTATCTATTATTATCTCATTTAATGCTTTTGCACTAATTTCTACTGAGAAGACATTCTCATATATGGATAATCAGATTGATATTGATTTTAAGACTGGCTGGGGTGCAAAAACTGGCTGGGGAGCTGAGCAGATTGAAGAGATCGTTATGGATACCATCAAAAGAGACTATAAGAAAGTTTGTTTAGATGGACAAAAAGCTTCTTTATCAATTGAGGCCGATGATTTGAAATTTAATATCTATTCTCTTAGTCAAGCTGAGCTAGAGAGTCCCGATGAAAATACAATTTACTTATCTGTATTCGTATCGATGAAAAGTCGATTCATGTTTTCAGGAGTATTTGATAATTATTTCGTAAAAGTAGAATACGATGAAAACCTTGACCAGATTTTTGTCAGCTATAAAAACGAAGATGGTGCAAATAACTCTATTAAATGCTTCTAGTTCATTGAGCTAGAGGCGAAAGCTTATTCCTGCTCCAATTGTTACACCACCAATTGAAGAAACTGTTTCTGTAACCAATTTATCCATTGAGCTTGTATAAAGACCGGTAAGTCCTGCTTGGCCATAAAAGCCAATCTTTGAATAAGGTGCAAAACGAATACGGCCACCAATATTATATCCATAGGCCATTCCCGTTGCCTTTTCGCCAAAATTTTCTTGTTCAAAATCACCTGTTAGAATAAGACCTGCAAATCCTTCGGTAACAAAGCTGTTACGATTAATGAAACGAAATTGATATTGGAGCTCTCCAAGAACACTATTGATACTACTGTATGTAGCTGAAGCATTTATGTAACCAAGAGTTAGCTTGAAGCCATGACGATGTTTAGGGTCACGATATTCGATCGCTAGATTAAAACGATTAAAGGCAGGAGAAGTTTCATTGGCATATTGTGCCTGAAAGTCGTCCCATTGCGTGCCGGCCTCAAATCTTGAGTAATCCAGAGAGATAAAACTATTTTCTTTTAGTCTTTGGGCATCATTTGTGAATATTGTTTTTACATCGTGATCTGTGACTTCAGGAACATGCTCAAGTTTTGTTCCAGAAATCGAGTAACTTATATCATTAGTTCTAACATATGCAATCTTTCCTGATACTACTAGTGGTACAATCGTTCCTTGTTTTAGGTCATTGTCTCCAACTTTGATTTTTCTCCCACTACGAATGTAGCCAATTGGGGCCGAAAGATTAACGTCAGCGTAGACAATTGTTTGTCGTGACTTTGTCACGGCATAACGATAGGCGAGAGTACTTAATTGAGTAAGAGAAAAAATTAACACTAAAAGTTTTTTCATATATCTATTATAATCAAAATAGAATTTTTGACTACATTAGTTTAGGATTATTTATGAGATTTCCAGGTAAGAGAAGATCAAAACATTACTTTCCAGTAAGTGCCAAGGGTCGACTTTCTTTTGAGACAGATTTTAACCGCAAAGAGAATGTTTATATTGTTGGCATCGATCAGCTTCTTGTTGATATCGAAGTTGATGCTTCATTTGAACTATTAGAAGAGTTTAAACTTAAGGCCGGTGAGTCTTATGTGTTATCTGATAAGGATGTAGAAGATCTTTATCAACGCTCATATGAAGAGGGCCGTATTCTAGGCCAATATGCTGGTGGAGCGGTCGGAAATACTCTACATAACTACTCGGTATTGTCAGATGACCAGTCTTTTGCTCTTGGAACGATTTGTGAAACGATAAAGGTTGGAGACTATGCCTTTAAATATATCTGTAGCACTTCTTCTAAAGTAGATTTTAGCTACCTTCAACCATGTGCAGGCAAGATGGCCAGAGCAATGTGTTTGATTACGCCAGATAAAGAGAGAACCTTTGCTATTGGAAAGGGGATTATGAATCAACTTACTGAAGAGTTTATTCCTGATGATCTCATTAGTAACTCAAGCGCCTTATTAGTGACGGCCTTTCTTTTAAGGGATCGTAATGCTCCACTTTATAAAGCAACACTGAAGGCAGTAAGAATTGCTAAAGAAAATGATATACCAGTTGTTTTTGCTCTTGGGACAAGCTCTCTTATAGAAAGTGATACAGAGTTCTTCAGAAACTTCATTAGAGAAAATGTAAATGTCTTAGCAATGAATCGTGATGAGGCCCAGGCATTACTTGGTATCGATGACCCATTACTTATTGGAGAGAAGATTTTAGACTATACCGATTTAGCACTTATTACAGATGGGGAAAGAGGTCTCTATATTGCTTCTTGGGCATGTGAAACTAAGGCCCGTGAAACAAAAGATAAGCTACATTCTAAGTCGATTGAAAATTATAATAAATATGAATATTCTCGCTCTCAGCTAAGAGCTGATTGTAGTGGACCCATTAAGATTTATTCTCATATTAATCCATTTATGGGAGGGCCTGAAAACATTGAGAATACAAATGGTGCTGGAGATGCAGCGCTGTCTGCAATCTTGCATGATATAGCGGCAAATGTTTATCACCAAAAACTACTACCTCATTCAATCAAGCATGATGGTAAGTATTTAACGTACTCCTCGATTCACCAGCTATGTAAATACGCAAATCGCACAAGTTATGAAGTTCTAAAACAGAAGTCTCCTAGACTCTCTCGTAACCTACCGGTTAAAGAGCAAAGTCTAGAAGAAAGCTATTGGGAAATGTAACTATTTTTCGTTTTAAGGAAAGAGGTTTTGTCGTAAAACCTCTGGATTCCTAGTGATTGGCCTTCCTACGACAAGGAAGTCTGCACCAGCATCCATCGCCGCCTGAGGTGTCATAACTCTCACTTGGTCATCATGATCGCTACCTGGCCTGATGCCAGGGCATACTTTTGTAAAACTTAGAGAAGCTTTTTCTTCAAAACTCTTAACAATATCTAGGTCCGCCCCTGAGCACACGATACCCCTTACACCAGATGCTGCAACTTCATTTAGTAAATTTATTAGAGCTTCTTTGTGAGTACGTCCCCAAATACCTTTTATGTCACTGTTATTGTGGGATGTTAGAATTGTCACTGCTAAAATTTCACAATTAGCAACAGTCTTTGAAATACTCTCTTTAGCAAGTTCGAGCATCTTAGCTCCACCTGTTGCATGTACTGTAAGAAATCGTATGTTTAGGCCATCTAGTGTTTTGCATGCCTTAGCGACGGTTGTTGGAATATCGTGTAATTTTAGATCTAGAAAAATTTGGACTTGATACTTTTGCGATAACTCTTTGACAAACTCTCTACCGTATCGAAGAAATAATTCTAGTCCGACTTTTACATTCTTAATTTGTGGGTAGGCCGACAAAAGGTCAAAAACCTCCTGTCTATTCATACCGTCAAGGGCTACAAATGTTTTATCCATTTGTCATCTCCTGTAGGCTTACTGGTGTTGAATCCGTTGAGTTGGCCGCAATGATCGCCTTACAGACAGCATTGATATTTTCAATTCTTGTAAAACAAGGCACCGCATATTGAATTGCCGTATTTCTGATAAATTCACCATCTGATTGAGATCGTCCTTGGTTTAGTGGTGTATTTAGTACTATGGCCAGGTCGTCATTTTTTATGGCCTCAAGCATTCCAATATTAGATGCATTATCTGCCAATTTGTCTACGAGAATGGCCTTAACTGCACATTCCTTATTTAAGAAGTTGTAGGTACCTTTAGTGGCATAGAATTTAAAGCCTAAAGAGTCTAGCTCTTTAATATTTTGAATGAGTTGCTCATCATCTTTTCTTGCTAATGAAATTAGAACAGACTTCTTTGTAAGAAGATCTGGGTAGTTTCCAAGATATGATTTAATCATAGCAAGGTCCTGATTCTTATCAATACCAAGTGTTTCTCCAGTTGATCTCATTTTTGGGCCAAGAATAATTGAGTCTTGAACAAAACGATCAAATGGAAATGTTGATTGTTTAATGATTTTATATCCACATTTAAAATTGTGGTGATTTTCTATCTCTTTACCAAGTAAGGCCTTCGTTGCAATTGCTGCAAGATTGACATCATAGGCCTTTGATAGGAATGGTATTGTTCTTGAACCTCTAGGATTTGCTTCGATACAGTAGATTTCATCATTTTTAAGAGCAAATTGAAAGTTAATAGGGCCAGTGATTTCCATTGTATTGGCCATATCTGTTGCAAGTTTTCTCATTTTATCAATGATCTGCGGACGGGCCTTTACTGGTGGTGAAATCATACCTGAGTCACCTGAGTGAACACCTGCATATTCAATATGCTCACAAATTGTAAAGACTGTATTTCCTTCTTTGTCACGAATAAGATCAACGTCATATTCAAGTGCATTTGAGATATAGTTTTCGACTTGAAATGCGATTGTGTTTTCATGAAGAGATTTTAAAGTTTCTTCGGGAAGGTTTTCAATATCTGTAGGCCCTTCAAAGATAAACATACTCTCGCCACCGATAACATAACTAGGCCTTATAATAACAGGATAACCAATCTCAGTAATAGTATTGACTAGATTCTTGTAGCCTCTTATTTCTTTTGAAGTTGTGTGGGCAAGATCAATTTCTTTGGTTAAAAGATCAAATCTTTTACGATCTTCAACAGTGTCTAATAGTTCAAGGCTTGGCCCTAAGAAGTTAAACTCTTGGTGCTTTGTTCTAAAAGTGGCCTCTAAGTGGGCGCGGATATTAATTCCGGTTTGGCCACTAAAAGATGTGATGACGTGATTTGGATTCTCAAAAGCTAGAATCTCGTAAAGGTCTTCTGAGAAAAGTGGTGTTAAGTACAGTCTGTCGGAGCTGTCATAATCTGTTGAAACTGTTTCTGGGTTAGAGTTAAGAAGTATCGATTTAATCCCTTGCTCTTTTAATTCCATTGCACTTTTTACACAAGAGTAATCAAACTCTATCCCTTGACCAATGCGGTTAGGGCCTGAGCCAAAGATTGCACAACTTTCTTCTTCGATTCTTTGGACATCATTAAATTGTGTATAAGTTGAGTAGAAGTATGGTGTTAGGGCATTAAACTCACCAGAGCATGTGTCTACTGCTTTAAAAACTGGCCTAATACCGGCAGAGACTCTCTTATCTAAAATTTGTTCTTGGCTTTGACCTGATAGAAGAGCAAGGTACTTGTCTGAGAAGCCTTGCTTTTTTAATTCATAGAGTTCGTCGTTGTTTTCCAAGATTTGGGTATCTTGTTTTAGTTTTAATTCCTTGTCGAGAAAACAAACCATTTGGTCGATGAACCAAGGCGTAATGGCACTTACTTCGTGAATTTTTTCTGGTGTAATACCAAATCTTAATGCTTCTAAAACAGTTAGAAGAGATAACTCTCTTTGGTTCTTTAGTCTTTCAAGAAGATAATCTTCTGTCATTGGATAAGGAGTAGTCTTGAGTTGTTCTAGGCTTGGAATCTCAAGCCCTTGCTCAGTTGCTCTTAGTGCTTTCATGAATGATTCGTTAAAGCTTCCTCCAAGGGCCAGAACTTCACCGACAGAGCGCATTTGTGGGCCTAAGATTTGAGAGCTTGAAGGAAATTTATTAAATGGAAAGATTGGAATCTTAATTGCCACATAATCGAGTGTCGGCTCAAATGCCACCGGCGAGATACGTGTGATATCATTTAGGATCTCAAAAAGAGTTAAGCCTACAGCAAGTCCTGCTGAGATTTTAGCAATAGGGTAGCCTGTGGCCTTCGAGGCAAGGGCCGAAGAGCGAGACACACGAGGGTTCATCTCAATGACAACAATATCATTTTCATCTTTTGGGTTAACGGCAAATTGAACGTTGGCCCCTCCGGCCACAACATTCATATGCTTGGCAATATTAAGGGACATTGTTCTTAGTTGTTGGTAGCAATGGTCTGAGATTGTTTGTGCTGGTGCAACTGTAATAGAGTCTCCTGTGTGGATCCCACATGGGTCGACATTCTCGATTGAACAGATAACAACTCCACAGTGGTTTTTATCAACCATAACTTCGAGTTCTAGCTCTTTCCAACCTAGCAGGGACTTCTCCATTGTAATTGGAAACTTAATATCACTAGAAGATAAGGTTTGGGCAAGCTCTTCAGTGTTGTGAACAAGGGCGGCGCCTTTTCCTCCAAGTGCAAAATCTCGTCTGATAATAAGAGGGAATTTAACTTGGTCATCAGCTAATTCTAGTGCGTGATCAAAGCTTTTAGCACTAAATCTCTTTCCTGATTTATAGCCGAGCTTATCGAGTTCTTTTGCAAAGAGTTCACGATCTTCTGTTTTCTCGATTGTGTCAATATTTGCACCTAAAAGAGCAACACCATTGTCTTTTAGAAAATTTTCCTTTTCTAAGTCAATGCACATATTAAGTGCAGTTTGTCCTCCCATCGTAGAAAGAACAGCGTCAACATTTTCTTTTGCTATGATCTTTTTGATCGTCTCTTTTGTGATTGGTTCAATATAAGTACGGTGACTCATATTCTTATCTGTCATGATAGTTGCAGGGTTTGAGTTTAAAAGAACAACCTCAAAACCTAATTCTCTAAGGGACTTTAGGGCCTGAGTTCCACTGTAGTCGAATTCAGATGCTTGGCCAATTTTAATCGGGCCTGAGCCTATTAGAAGAATCTTCTTATACGGAGAGTTTAATTTTCCTTCATGGTACTTAGGAAGCTCTTTTATTTCTTCAGCAGAAATTATTTTTGCACCATTTTCTAGAAAGTCTTTGATTTCGCTAAAGAAGACAGCAGCATCTTTAGGCCCAGGGTTTGATTCTGGGTGAAATTGTACGCTTCTAACACGTGAGTCATAACTTCTTAGTCCTTCTAGAGAACGATCAAATAGCGAAGTATATTCACAGAATAGTTTTAATCCAAATTGGTTTTCTAATCTCTTTCTATTGAATGATTCCTTATCTATAGCGTAGCCATGGTTTTGACTTGTGATAAGTAGGTCTTGGTTATAGTGAGAATATACAGGATGGTTGGCACCTCGTTGTCCAAAGGGAAGTTTGATTGTTTCCATTTCGCAGGCCAGGCCAATTAATTGGTGTCCAAGACAAATTCCACGAATTGGAATATTAGTTCTTAGTAACTCCTTTACTGTTTCGATTTCTTGCTTGTGGAGCTTTGGATCACCTGGCCCATTAGATAAAAAGACCATCCTTGGTCTATAGTCCTGAACTTCATGTGCTGGCGTATGATGTGGGACAACCACAAGAGGGTGTCCTAATTCCTTTAAATAATTAACAATGGCCTTTTTTATTCCATAGTCGATGACGACTATTGGATTTTCTCCACTTGTGACTATCTTCTTTTCTTTTAATGAAACTTTTGAAAGATCGTTACATTCAAGTTCATAATTAGAAAAGTTAGGTGGCCGTTTAGATGTGGTAATGAGGCAGCGGTGATCGTTAGATTGACAAGATAAGTATTTCGTAAGCGCCCTTGTATCCACATCACTTATAAGAGGTAAATCACAATTTTCTAGAAATTTATTATAAGAGAAATTTCTTGCGATTAGGCTTGCGGCGTAAGGCCTGTTTGAGTTTAGGCCTTGAGATACAACTTCGTTAAACTCATAATTTCCAACATGGGCCGTTGTGTAGATAATGTGTTGGCCAAGAAATGAAGGGTCTGTGGCCGTTTCTTGATAGCCTGTCATTCCTGTCGTAAAGGCCGCTTCTCCAAAAATACCACTTTGTAGTCGTGGATCATTTTTGTCGAGGTTTATATAGGCTTTAAAAATTGTTTGATCTGGAAAATGAAGGAAAATAGGAGTCGTTTTAAGAGATTTTTGAAAGAGTAATTCTTGAGATTGAGATAGGAATGAATACCTATCTAAATTTGCTTTCGTCATTTTCCGTCAGTCCTTTTAGTGCAGAGATTTTATTATAGCGAGCACCGATTTTAGTGTCGCCATTAGTTATCATGGCCTCGATTATTGCCATGCGAATATAAATGGAATTTTCTACTTGTTTATGGGCCATCCATAGATCTGAATTAACAATCTCGCTATCTACTTCAATCCCAATATTAGCAGGTCCTGGATGGAAGATAGGTACAACCTTTCCTATGCTAAGGAGACGTTCTACATTTATTCCCCATCGCTGGTTATATGTCGACATATCAAAACTTTCTTCATGTCGTTCATTTTGAATTCTAAGCAGATAAATTGCATCTGAGTTTTTTAAGGTTTCTTCGAGATCATCACTTACTTTGATAAGGTCATTTGAAGGTAAGTGTGATGGCATAAATTCTTTAGGCCCGCAAAGTGTTATCTGCATTCCAAATAATGGTAACAAATCCATCAGGGAGTGAGTTACTCTTGAGTGTGTGCAGTCACCAATAATACAGATCTTCTTTGCGGCCAGCTCACCTTTGAAGTATTCTTTGAGAGTAAATAGGTCTAAGAGTGCCTGTGTCGGGTGTTGGTTTGTTCCATCTCCACCATTAATGATTTTAATCGGTGGGTAATCCTTAAACTGTTCAAGTAGTCTTGTTTCTGTCGTACGTACAATACAAATATCAATTCCTTGATAGAAGAGAGTTAGTAGTGTCTGCTCCAGAGATTCACCTTTTTTTAGTGATGATTTCTCAGCGTCAAAATTGATATGAATTCCTTCAAGCTTTTTGATGGCCATTTCAAATGATAATTTTGTTCTAGTAGAATTCTCAAGAAAAGATGTTGCGACTGAAATTTTTCTTTTAAGGGGAAGTCTGGCCGGGGAACCTAATTTAAGTTCCTGGGCGCGGTGGAGGAGTTGCTCAACTTGCTCGCGGTTTAAATCTTCTATTCCTTCTAGAATAGATGGAAATCCAATCATGACATTCCAGTAGTGTTGAGATACATTTATTGAAGAAAGAATAATAAAGAGAGACTCACTTGGCCACAAAAAAGATCAAATTTTTTTATGTGCTATCGAGTTAAGGAAAATAAGTGTCTAAAAGCTCTGGCAAGAACCAATTCATTAATAATTTCAAAGAAGTTCATAACCGCACTCAACTTGAAGCTTTAAAAAATGAGATCAAGGGCAATCTATTTGAATTTCTCGTCGCTAAAGAGATATCTACCTTAAATAATATTGAAGCTAATTTTCTTAAGAATATTGATCATGAACTATTGAAAATGATGCGTGAATATGAAAGTTGGTTGAGGCTTCATGCTCGTACTCTGTTGGAGGAATTACCAAGACTTGCTAAAGAGATGGCCCTTTCGATTAATGAAAATATCAAGGGGAGTATCACGAATATTACAGTCATCGGAAAATTAAGTGACCATCTTATTAAGTCTCAATTACATGAAGCGGATATTGTGGCACAGGTGATCTATCGTGATGAAACTCGTATTATTCCTATCAGTTTAAAACTCGTAAAGAGTGGTGCCAATATCACAACGAAGTCGGCCGGTGCCAAGAGTATTTTTCAAAAGTATTTTAAGTCTTATTCTGATATTGATTTCACCCAACACACTTTAAATGAATATATTGATCAAGAATTTTCTCATTTTAATAAGAAGCTCTATGAGCGTTATGATTTAGAGTATTGTGGCCGATTTGATTCACAGTGGGAAATGACTCAACTTCCAGGTGAATTGCAAGGTGCAGACCGTGAGGACTTATTTGAGCTTTATCGAAGCCTCATTAAGCATTATCATAATATATTTTCAGGGCTTCTTGAAAAAGATAAGGATAAGTTTATTGCATCATTATTACCTCTTATGGGCCTTGGGAATAAAGATGTTGTACAAGGTATTTGTTTTTATAAGCACAACACTTATAAATTAGACTTTTGTCATGTTGTTAATTATGCCCAGGCCGCTATGGTTTCAATTTGTGATCTTAACCCGGAGATTTCATCTTTTAATATTGAGATTGAAAAGGATAAATTACAGATTCGTGTCAAGCCTATGAATAAATTCACGGCCCCATCGTATAAGATTAATTGTTCGATGAAATTTGATTACAAAAAGGATTAAGATGTTTGATATCGTTTTATGCCAAAGAGATTTTGACGAAATAAATAAATGCTTTGGTCATTGTGTTAAGTTTGAAATTCATGAGTTTGAGGGAGACTCTCAATTAAGAAGATTTTTAAATGATGGAAAAAAAGTTCTTTTAATTACGACTAAAAGTAGTGTGAAGCCAGATATATTTAATCTCTATTATATGCCAAAAACTGGTAATTGTGAGTACTACTACTTATCAAAATTAAATCTAAATGGAGATGAACTCGAAGCATGTGAGAAGTACTTTCCAGATGTAAGAGATATTTCTGTATGTGCCGATTACTATAGTGCAGGAGGTGTTTTCTTTATAGACCGAATTGATCCTGTTGGGATGCCTGATTTCTCAAGAGAAGTCATGCCTATTCTAAATCGATACTTCAATATTGGTGATTATAAAGAGGCCTTATTCTTGGATCGTGATGGTATTTTAAATGTCGATCATTCATATGTACATAAGACTTCGGAGTTGGAGCTCGTTACTGGCGCTTACGAATTCCTCTTAGATGATTATAATAAGAAAAGACTTAAACTGGTTCTTACTAATCAGTCAGGTGTCTCAAAGGGAATGTTTGAGTACACTGATGTTGAAAAATTCAATGATGCTTTAAATGAATCACTTCATCATTTAATTGATGCTTTCTATATTGCTCCATTTGAGTTCACTAAAGGTGTTGGGCAATATAAATACCATTCTCTTTTAAGGAAACCACATCCAGGCATGCTTCTTGAGGCATGTTTTGACTTCGCTATCGATCTTAAAAACTCATATATGGTAGGGGATAAGGTTAGTGATCAACTTAATTTTCCTCTTCTCGAAACAATCCACCTTAAGAATCGCTATCCACTTGATGGTGTGAAGTATTTAGCTTCTAGTTTTTCTGAGGTGTTAAAATTTGCTAAGTCATTGCCAAATAAGACAAATTGAGTCAAAATAGCAGCTATGTAAAAGGAATTACATATGAAAGCAATAGACTCGTTGGGCCTAGTGAGATTAACTACAAGTTTTGCCCTTATTTTTACATTTTTTAATTCTAGTACCTTTGCTCGTCCACTTATGAGTTCTGAGCTAGAGTTGTCAAGACAGCTCGATTCCCTCAGAGAGCAAAGTAAAGAATATATCTCTAATATAAGCTCTCGAACTAATGTGAAAGAGCTTCCTATATCAAAATATCTCTCTTTTGTTATCTTAAAGAATGGTTGTGCACCACTAGAGCAAACGATCGAAGAGATTGAGCTTCAAGATGATTCTTTTCCGGATCAAAGTAAAGGACTACAAGAAAAGCTTAAGCTTTGTCGAAAATCAACACGTGCGCTTAAGGAATTTGATGTAAGTGAACTTGATACTAGCATTACTCAAAGATTAAGTGAGGAATGATACATTAGCGCATGATCACTCCTTCTATTAAGTTCTACTATATTCACTCAACAAACCCTTATGTTAACTTGGCGTTTGAAGATTATCTATTTCGCAAGCATCAATCTGAAAGTAGCCTGGAGCAAATTCTTATTATATGGAAGAGTGCTCCAAGCATTGTTATGGGGAAGTTTCAAAACCCATGGTTAGAGTGTCAGGTGAAAAAAATCAGAGAGCTTGGTATCAATTTGGTAAGAAGACAAAGTGGTGGTGGATGTGTTTACCACGATCTGGGAAATATTAATTACTCATTCATTAGTCCAAAGACATCTTATGATAAATCCAAGAATGCATCCATCGTAGTTAGTGGACTTAGGTCACTAGGGATTAATGCTTTTGAAAATGAACGCCATGATCTTAGGCTCCACCATGAAAATGTTGATTATAAGATATCTGGTTGTGCTTTTAAAGAAACGAAGCATAGTGCTCTTCATCATGGCACACTTTTAATTGATGCTAATCTAAACCAGTTAAATGAGCTGCTGCGCTCTAAGTTGACTGCTGAATCGGCAATGGGTGTTAAGTCTGTTCCTTCAAAAGTGATAAATTTAAAAGAAGTTAATGCTGCTATTACAGAATCTTCAATCGTTGACTCTATTAAGCAATCCTTTGAGGTTAGTTATGATTCTAAAAGTGACAGCTTTGAGCTATTTGAGCAAGATATCTGTTCCATTGAATCACTTATGGAAAAGATTCAAACTAATATGAGTTGGGAATGGGTTTATGGAGCAACGCCTAAGTTCTCCTTTATGTGTGATGACTTCTTAGTAACTGCAAAGTATGCGAAAATTATCTCATGTGAGCCAGAAAATCCTTCTTTGATTGATCTAATTGTCGACAAGGATTATTATTTAAATAGACTTGAGCTTAATTTAACTGAACAGCAGAGTGAATTTGTTGAGCAATGTCATCGTATTCTCTTTGTTTAAATTTTCGGAGCTGAAATGAGAGAGACAATTCATATTATTCCTGGGGAGGCCATTATCAATGAAGGCGAGGAAAGTAATTGTATGTATCTTCTGAAAGAAGGAACTCTCGCTGTTTTTAAAAAAATTGATGGTGAAGAAAAGCAAATTGGAACAATTTATAGTGGTGAGTTTGTTGGTGAAGTAAGCTTTCTTGATAAAGGAAAACGTTGCGCAACTGTGAAGGCCATTACAGATTGTGAACTTGAAATCTTCGATGCTCAAAAATTTAATGAATTTATAGACTCAAGACCTAAGTGGTTACAGAGTATGATGAAGACTTTGGCCGATAGACTTCGATCAACTAACGAAAAAATCAAAGTGTAGAAGGGCCTAGTTATGAGTAGTCCGTCAAATTTATTCATTAATGCTGATCAATATCTGATTCGAGAAGGGGATGAGAGTACTGAAGTGTATATCCTTGAAGAGGGGACACTGGGTGTCTTTAAAGTTAGAAATAATCAAGAGGTTAAGATTGGAACGATTTTTCCTGGAGAGTTAGTCGGGGAGATGAGCTTCTTCGATGGTGGCCCTCGCTGTGCTACGATTAAGGCCCTAACAAATTCTAAACTAATTGTTATTCCTTCTGTTAAATTTGAAGTTTATCTCAGTAAACAGCCTAAGTGGTTTCGAAATCTATTGGAAACTTTAATAGATCGTATTCGAAAGGCCTCTGGCCGTACTAGGCCAGAAGTTTAGCTATTTTTTAATTTCTTAAAATTAAAAAGGTTCTCATCAGTGATTCTATTGCGATCACACGATAAATGGTTAAGCTTTTCTAGGTTTGCTAAAACTCTTGGTACTTCTTGGAATAGATTATTATCGATATTAAGTCGCCTAAGTCCCGTAAGCCATTCGAATTCATTTGGGAGGCTTTCTAATAGATTATTTTGTAATTCAAGAGATTCGAGCTTTCTTTGTTCACAACACCAATTTGGAATTGTATTGAGGTTGCAATTTGCTAGTTGGAGAATTTTTAAGTTTTTAAGATGGCCTGCTCTTAATTCATGAGAACCACTAATTCCTTTTAGTTTTAAAACTTCAAGATTTTGAGCACTTTTGAGAGTTAGAAGGCATTGTCCAAGTGCTCCATCTGCATAGATATAGAGTTTCTTTAAAGCAGAGAGTTCACCGCAGTCGATTATAATATGACATGTATGTTTAGCAGAGATTTCAAGTGTTTCTAATCTTGAAAATTCAGCAATATCCTTGCTGGCCTCAAAAGTAGTCTGCTTCTTACTTAGCTTGATCAACATGTCACTATTGTAACATATGCTTACAAAATTTAGAGATATTGAATAAACTTATTATTTTTATCGACTAAGATCTGCTTTGGCCTGATATCTTTTTGATCAGTCATTTGAAAACCGATGATGATAACTTCGTGGCCTACGTTGATAAGGTGGGCGGCCGCTCCATTTAAGCAAATTTCTCCGGAACCACGCTCTCCTTTGATTACATAAGTTTCAAGGCGTGCTCCGTTTGTATTTGAGACGATAAGTACCTTTTGGCCTGGCCATAAGTCAACTAACTCGAGTAGCTCTTCGTCAATAGTAATAGAGCCAATATAGTTTAGGTCGGCCTGTGTAACAACGGCCTTGTGAATTTTTGATTGTAACATTTCACGCATAAGAGCTTTTTATCAAATTAGTTTTTGCCCGCCAATGAAAAATTAAGCTTTTGTTAACTCGTTCACCAGAAATTTACTTAATGACGACAATACTTATTGTTTTGAATCGACTCCAGGTATGCCTAAGAAATAAAGAATTGACGTCATTGGGCCATGGCTCATATGGTTTTGAGCATTTTTACGCACAATGTCTTTGGCATGGAAAGCAATTCCTAGTCCGGCCTGTGCTAGCATTGGTAGATCATTGGCCCCATCTCCAATAGCAACAACTTGTTCAAGTGAGATATTTTCTTGCTGTGCAATTAAATTTACAAGAACTGCCTTCTGGTCTGCATTGATGATTGTACCCTTTACTCGACCAGTTAGTTCTCCGCCTTCAATTTCTAGTTCATTGGCAAAGGCGTAGTCTAGATCTAATTTTTCTTTTAGATGGTTGGCAAAGTAAGTAAAGCCACCTGAGATGACAGCAACCTTGTAACCATATTTCTTCACTGTGCGAATAAAATCTTCAACTCCATCAGTAAGTGGAAGATTGAGTGAGATATCTTGAAGAGTTTTTTCACTTAGGCCCTTGAGGTGCGAGACTCTTTCAATTAATGATTGATTAAAGTCGATTTCACCATTCATGGCCCTTTCTGTGATTTCTGAAACCTTGGCCCCTATTCCGTGAACTTTGGCAAGCTCGTCAATGACTTCTGCCTGGATAAGAGTTGAGTCCATATCAAAGACGATGAGTCTCTTTGATCTTCTAAAGACGTCATCACGGATAAAGGCAATATCTGTATGATGGTCATTGCTTATATTAAGTAGATCGGACTTTACCTTGTTTAAAGCGACCTTCTCTGGAACATCTGTTAGGACTTCTAGTGAGTTAAAGCCTTCTTTAGAAACATTATCAATACGATAAATATTTATACCGTTGATGGCCAGGCATTGGGCCACATCAGAGATGAAGTCTGCTGAAATTTTCTTAGGCGCGACGCAATTAAGAATAAAGCTATTATAAGGCGTCTTATAAGTCGTCTCTTTACCTATAACTGAATACTCAAGTTTTAGTCCCATTTCGTGGGCCGTAAAAAGTAGTTCTTTTAAAACATTTTGATTTTCATTCTTCTCTTTTCCCACTTTGATGACAAAAGAAAGAGAAAGTAAATTATGAGTGATGGCCTGGTTGATATCTGTAATATCAGTCTTGTTCTCACTGATTACTTTCATAAGACTTGCGGTAATACCTGGTCTGTCTTGACCAGAAACTGTGATAATAATTTCTTTCAAGCTATCTTCCATGATGTTTAATCCTTTACTTTTGTTTTCGTTCTTTTCTGACCTCTGAGATCTTCTTAAAAAGACCAAAGGTATAGACTAGGGCCGAGAATACTGAAAAGACAAATGAAAGGTAAATGAGTATTGTTCCCACTAGAGGGAAAGAGAAGCCAAATGGTTTATCCCAGGCCATAAGCATTGGAATGGCCATCATTTGAAATGTTGTCTTCCATTTACCAAGTTGGTTAACACTTACTTTTAGTCCCTTTTCCATTGCTAGAAGACGAAGTGCTGTCATATACATTTCACGTAAAACAAGGACTATGACAACAATCACGTTGACGCGATCTAGGGCCTGTAAAAGAATTAGAGAAGAAACAACTAGGAATTTATCCGCGATTGGATCAAGAAACGAGCCAAAGACTGTAACAATATTTCTCCTTCTGGCAATATAACCATCAAAGAAATCTGTTATCGAGGCCAGCACAAAAGTCCAGGCCGCAATATAGCCAAGTGTTTTCACTGTGGCCTTAAAAATATTTTCTTCAAATAAACAGAGGTAAAGAGTCAGACAAATTACTGGAATAAGTGCCACTCGAAAGATTGTGAGGCGGTTTGGTAGATTGTCGATTTCCCATTCGCTGAGGATTTCTTTTTGTGAGACTGTATTTTGCGTATTTTTTTCTGACATATATACTCAATGAAGATTTTTCCTATTTATTAAACTTTAAACCTTCGGCCCATAAACGTCTATAATAATTAATATAAATTACTTAAATCGAATAAAAGGATAACTCGAGTTATGAAAAAGCATCTCAATCTTATTAAAACTGGTCACCAATCTATTGAAAAGCGTGTATTTCCACGTTTTCCGTTCAGTTACTTAGTTTTTAAAAGAGATGATAATTCAAAAAATTATCAAGTTCGAGATATTTCATATGGTGGTATGAGTTTGACACTAAATGATGGTGATATGGGTGCTCAAATGGATGAAAATTTCTCTGGTGAGATCCACTGGTATGACCAAAAAGTAAAAGTAAAATGCCAAGTAAAAAGAGTTGAAAAAGATAATCTTGGAATTGAATTCATTAAAGATGATATCTTCGATAAAACCTTATTAAATTTTCTTTCAATAGCAAATGTGTCGAAAAACCTTAGACCGATTCACGAATATGATGAACAACTTGAGCTTCCTGTAGGTTTAAAGACATGGCTGCGTTGTGATGGGCCATTTGAAATTTTCATTTGGCATCATAGAGATGGGGAAATTTCTAAGATTCAAATTCTTATGATGGATTCTATTCTTGAATGGACTGATGGTGAAGGGATTCAAACAGGGAAAGTTCTTAATGTAAGAAGCTCTGATAAGCCATTGACTCATGAAGAAGAATTCGAGTTCTTAATTGATACTCCAATTGATCAAGACCGTTTAGACTTTGCTCGTGAATTAGTAGCGAATGTTCCAAAGAATCTTATTTCAGAAGGTGACTTAAAATTTCTAACGCGAAAAGTTATTGGTTAATTTCCATTTAATAAAATATTAAAGGATTAAATTATTTATTTCAAAACGAAGCTTTTCAATTGAAGTTTAACTCCTTAAAATAAAGCTAAATATTTTGAATTAAAAGGATTGATAATGAATAGAAACCTCGCTTTGGAATTTGTAAGAGTAACTGAAATGGCCGCTATTAGCTCTGCTAGGCTAATGGGACGTGGTGATGAAAAGGCTGCAGATCAGGCCGCTGTCGATGCCATGAGAACGATGCTTGATTCTGTTGATTGCGACGCTACGGTTGTTATTGGCGAGGGGGAGCGAGATGAAGCTCCAATGCTCTATATTGGCGAAAAAGTAGGTTCTGGAAATGGCCCAAAACTAGATATTGCCCTTGATCCTCTTGAGGGAACAACGGTTTGTGCAAATGGTGGTTGGAATTCAATTGCTGTAATGGCCATTGCTGAAAAAGGAAACTTTCTAAACGCTCCAGATACATATATGGAAAAAATCGCAGTAGGTCCTGAAGGAAAGGGGCTTATTAATATTGACGATACACCTGCTGAAAACTTGAAAAGATTAGCGGAAGTTAAAAAGTGTCGCATACAAGATTTAACGGCCGTGATTTTAGATCGTCCACGTCACGAAGAATTAATTAGACAGGTAAGAGATGCAGGTGCACGTATCCAACTTATTGGTGATGGTGATGTTTCAGCAGCTATTGCTTGTTCAGAACCAGATAGCGGGATTGATATTCTTTTTGGTACTGGTGGTGCTCCTGAAGGTGTTATCGCTGCTGCAGCTCTTCGTTGTATTGGTGGAGACTTTCAAGGAAGACTTAAGCCAAGAAATGATGAAGAAATTGCACGTGCTAAAACAATGGGAATTGATGATATTAATAAGATCTACACAATTGATGAGTTAGCTTCTGGAAATGTTATGTTCTGTGCCACAGGTGTAACTGACGGAAGTTTCCTAAATGGTGTTAAGTTCAAGTCATGGGGCGCTGTGACTGAATCTATTGTTATGAGAAGTCAGTCAGGAACAATTAGAAGGATTACTGCTGAACACCGTTTTGATACAAAACCACGCTACTAATTATTTGATTACATACAAGGAAGTTGATTATGGCAAAGGCAAGCCGCACTGAAGTTTTTGATATTGATATTAATAAACTATATGACGTTATTGTTGACTTTGAATCGTACCCTGAATTTGTTTTAGGTGTTAATGATATCAAGGTTCATGACATGACTGATGAAAGTGGTATTGTTGAATATTCAATTGATATGATAAAGAAATTAAATTATCACCTTGATATGGAAATGAGCAGACCTAGTAAGGTTGCTTGGAAATTTAAGAAAGGTGATCTTTTTAAGGTGAATGATGGTGGTTGGGATCTTAAGGATCTTGGAGATGGAAAGACAGAAGTAACTTATAGCCTCGAAATTGAAGTGAAAGGATTTATTCCAGGATCAAAAATGATTGTAAATAAGTTAACAGAGACTTCTCTACCATCCATGATGAAAAGCTTCTACGAGCGCGCAAAAGGTCTGTGAGTCAATCATGAGCGAATCTAAGAAAACAGATAAATCAGATGGTATATTAGGCGATACGATAAAGAAAGTTGTCTCAATTGGTATTGGGGCAGCTTTTATGACTGAGGAATCAGTTAAGAAAGTCTTAGAAGATCTACCACTTCCTAAAGATATTGTTTCTGGGCTCGTGACTAATGCCAAAAAAACCAAAGAAGACTTTGTTGTTTCTGTTCGTGAAGAACTTCGTAGTTACTTAAAGAACGTCGATCCAAAAACCATTGTTGAATCAATTCTTGAAGACTATGAAGTGACTGTAAGTTTTAAGAAAAAAGAAAATAAATCTGAAGAATGATCTCTGAAAATTATCAAAAAATTCTCACGCAAGTAGGAGACAAGAATAAGCTCTTGGCCGTAACCAAGTATAGTGAATTTGAAGATATAAAAACAGTCTATGACCTAGGCCATCGAGATTTTGGTGAGAATCGTGTTGACTCTCTTATGCCTAAGGCACAAAAGGCCCTAGAACTAGGTCTAGATGATATTAGATGGCATTTTATTGGACATATTCAATCAAATAAAATTGCAAAGATTTGCCAAGTTCCAAATCTTAAAAGTGTGCAATCCCTAGATAATTTAAAACATATGCGTCTTTTTAATGAAAAGTTAAAATCTCCTTGTGACTTCTATGTTCAAGTTAATACAAGTGGTGAAGAGCAAAAGGGTGGACTCTGGGAGTTTGAATCTGTTAGAGACTTTATTAACGAGGCCAAAGACCTAAGTAATATTCGAATCGTTGGCCTTATGACCATGGCCGCAGCAGATGGCCTAGCTCCTCGTCTAAGCTTTCAAAAATTAGTTGATATTCGCGATGCTATTGATAAAGACTTGAAATTATCAATGGGAATGAGTGGCGATATGGCCGATGCTCTTAAGCTTGGCAGTGATTGTATTCGTGTTGGTAGTGCTATTTTTAGGGGATAATTATTGTATCCTTACTATCTAATTTCTAAAATTCACACTCTATCTATCTGTAATTACAATCTGTATTAGTTAAGGCTTATAGATAACATTATTGACTTTAATTTATGTGAGCTGTAATTAATTTTTATCAACTTAATTAAACCGACTTGAACAATGGAGAGTCATTATGAGTAATTCAAATAATAATGAAAGAAAGGTTCCAGAATTAAGCCTAACATCTTACACACAAGGGTCAACTGCTGAGCAGATTAAATTTGTGGATGAATTGATGTATGGCCTTAAAGAGTACGGTTTTATTATTCTTGATAATCACACAGTTGATCAGAATAAAGTTGATGAAGCCTACGAGATGGTTAAAAAATTCTTTTCTCTACCTGTTGAAACTAAGCTTGATTATCAAGGCCAAAACGGTGGCCAACGTGGTTACACTCCGTTTGGAATGGAACATGCAAAAGATAGTAAACACCCAGACTTAAAAGAATTCTGGCACGTAGGGCGTGAGCTTGCTGCAACTTCACAATATAAAGGTGTTTACCCTGAAAATATCTGGCCTGCAGAAGTTCCAGGCTTCAAAGAGAAATTCCTTTCTCTTTACGAG
Organism: Bacteriovorax sp. BAL6_X; assembly: GCF_000443995.1. NCBI lineage: Bacteria > Pseudomonadati > Bdellovibrionota > Bacteriovoracia > Bacteriovoracales > Bacteriovoracaceae > Bacteriovorax > Bacteriovorax sp. BAL6_X. The sequence continues at coordinate 68,129 of NZ_AUMC01000008.1, read as the reverse complement.
TCTATGGATGCTACTGCAAATATTCTATTAGAAGCGATCGGTAAGGGATTAGATGTTCCTGCTGGTTTCTTTGAAGAGATGGTTAATGATGGAAATTCAATTTTAAGAACTATCCATTATCCACCAACAACTGGTCACGATACAACAAATTCAATCAGAGCAGGAGCTCATGAGGATATCAACTTAATTACAATGCTTGTTGGTGCTACATCATCTGGCCTTCAACTTCTAGATCGCGATGGAACTTGGCTAGATGTTGATTCTAAACCAGGACAACTTGTTGTTGACTCTGGGGACATGATGGCAAGACTTACAAATAATGTACTTCCTGCAACTACTCACAGAGTAATTAATCCAGATAACTCTGGCGAAGAAAGATATTCAATGCCATACTTTGTACATCCACACTCAAAAGCGTCTCTAGCATGCCTAGAAAGCTGTGTAGGTGAAGGTAAGAAGTGGGAAGATATCACGGCAGGTGACTTTCTAAACCAACGTCTTAGAGAAATTGGTCTAATTAAGTAAAGAAATGGTTGGGGAACCAGAACAACAATATTACGAGTAATACGATTTAGAAGAGGCCTCGCATTGCGAGGCCTTTTTTCTTTTATGTACACTTATTAGTTGAGTGTCTAATTAGTGAACACTTTCTAGACTCTAAATGCTTATAATTTAATCAGGTTAGTGGCACTTTCTTTGCTTATTAATTGCCATGCTAATCTTAAAGAAAACGACTTTATTAAAGTTTGTCTCGATTCTTTTATTTAATCTGGTGATTGTGGCCTCACCTACAACAGAGTTTCACCGAGAAATTCTTTCCATGAAAAGGGCCTCTTCAAAAGTACTTTCACGTTTAAGAAGTATGTCTAGAGTTAATCACTCAGAGTTTCGCCGAGAGGAATACACTTCAGCATATTATCAATTTGAAAATATCCATTCAGCAATTAGAAGATTCCATAAGAGGGTTTTAAAGAAGGGGCAATTAGGCCGTAATGAGAAAGGCGAGTACTCGGACGAGCTTGCTTATAAAGAAATTCAGGAGTTTATTCAGTACCTTGATAAGCTAATTCCTATTTTTGTAAAAACCAAAGGCCATGAGAAATTACCTTCATCTCGTAAGATTCTTGTATCACAAATCTCTGCAAGTGCACTTGTTCTTGTTAAATATTTAAAAGAAGAAGATATCTATATCCAAGTTTCACGATCATTACAAAATGTTGCAAAGACCTATCAGAAGCAGCAGGATTTTATAGCACAAAGAGAAGAACTTTTAGCTGACTTCTATGATGCTCAAGATGAACTAGAGATTTCAATGACAAAAATGATTGATCACCTCTCTCAATTCATTAGACGCAATCATATGTCTAATCATGATCGTCGTCACGAACGCTATACAAGATCATCTTATGCTTACCTAAAGTATAGAAAGATCTTTGAAGAATTAGAAGATATGCTTGAAGACTTTGATATTAACGATGAGGCCAAGTTTATAAGGCTTATACTGCTTATGTCAGAAACTAGACAGTTAGTAAATCTTACAAAAACCAATACAAAAAGCGCTCGCATCCTTCTATCTCGTGTATACAAGGGGTTCAACTTATTTTCTTTAGAGGCGAGAAACTTAAATAGTAAACTAGTTGTAACAAAGCTAGATCCAACACTTGGACTTAAAGAGACTGAGTATAAATTTTATCGTGCAACACAGGCCTGCTCTCTACTTGGAGGGCCTGGGAATATTCTTTTAAGAAGATCAATCGAGAGCGATATTGATCTATTTGAGGACTTTAGCCCTCGTACTTCTGGAGCGATCAAGCTTATTGAATTTTTAAAATTTAATGATCGAAGCCTTGAGTTTAGACACGCTGAGATTATTACAGAAATAGAAAGAGATACTCGTATTAATACAATGGGATTCTATCCTCTAAGTTTTAATTGGGGGAAAGATGAAGAAGATAAAATGCCTCCATTTATTGAAATAAAAAAAGGGTATCGAAATTGTCACTCAGGTGGCTGTGATACTTATGATGATTATCGCACAAATTTTGCTTGGCTAAGGGTCAATGAGAAGAGTGCAAAAAAGATGACTCGTCGAAAAGAGAAGGCCTTAAAAAAGGTCGAAAATAAAGAAGACTATGGAAAATTAGGTGTGTGTTCAGATTTTGTTAATTGGGCCTTTGGGAATGTGATTACTTCTAATTGGAATCAAATACCAATCATAAGAAATCTTATTCAAATTATCTATCCTCCAGAGGGACTGCAGACGCCAGATAATCTCTATGACTCATATAAGACAGATGTCATTTGTGAGGTGGAGCGAAGAAGACTTACGTTCCCACACTATGTGAATGCTCATCACTTAAAAGAGCAGGTGTTAAGAGATTTAAATTCGCAAAACGTTGCTATTAGTAATCATGCGAAGAAGACATTAAATGAATTAATTAAGAAAAATATAATGGATAAGGAACTTAATTTAAACTATGACGTTATTAATTTTAATACAAAGTAAAACAAAGAATAAAAAAAGAGAAAAGGAGAGAAGAGAATGAACAACAAAAAACAAAGACTTCTAGTTGCTGCATTTCTTATGTCGCAAGCTCCAGCAGTAATCGCTGGCTATTATAATTCTTCAATTGAAGGTATATCATTGGATGGGATTTACACACCAGAGAACCTAAGTAATATCTCAAAGACTGTTTGTAAGAAAGTCTATGATGATCCAAATATGGATAAAGAACATACTCAAATGTGTGAGCGTGGAGTTCAGTCTGCTCAACGTATGGCCGCTGTTTACGCTGCTGGAGAGGGGACTCACCTTGGTTGTGTTGATGGTTATCAACAAGGCCTTTATCGTGGTTTCAATATGACTTCAAATCCTTCTGTTGATATTCTTAGAGAAGAGCAGCGTGCATTAAAGGGTGTAACGATTGAAAATGCAGTAGCTCTGGGAAAAAATAAAGCAGCACAAGATTCTCGTTATTCAACTGAATCAGAGATCATCTCTCGCTTCAGAGACAATGTTAGAAATGATGCTTCACAAACTGTGACAACTCCATCAAAAGACTATTCAGATGTATTAAGAGTGCCTCGCTTTGAAGGTTTTGATGATGGTTACTCAAGAGATGGAAAAGGTGGATCTTTTAATGATGTTATCAATGCTGGATGGGTTTCTTCTTCAGCTGCAATCGGAAAGAGAATTCATGCTCGTGCAGTCGCTAGACAATTTGGTCTTAGATCAAGTCTAGCTGATAAGTGTTCTTCTACTCCTATTTTATTCGACAAAGGTCTTCACACTGTTTCAATGTGGGATCTATTCTCTGCTTATGGAGAGTATAATTTCAAAGACTATGGTTGGAAGTCAACTTCTCGTGCATGGAATAAATTCAAGGCCTCAGATGAGCAAGAAGCAATTGCTTATCGCAATATTCAAGACGTTAGGGAAGCTTACCAGTATAAAATTGGTTACCACCAAAAAAGAGTTATCGTTGAGGTTGATGTTCTTGATGCCAATGGGCAACCAACGGGCGAAAAAGAACCTAAGAAGGACGCCAACGGACAATATGTTTATGAAGAAGTAGATGATTTAAATCGTCCAATCTTTGAAACTCGCTACCGTACAGTTTCAGGGAAATCGGCACAAGACCTAAAGGATGTATACGCAGATGCATTCTCTGAGTCATATAGAAATCTTGCTAAGGAACACTTTGGAAAAGCGTTTGTGTCAACCCATACTATGGCACGTAACCTTGGTGAAGACTCTGGTAAGGCCGTAGGTTTAATTGTTGCTCGTGATCTTGCAAAACAACAGGCGTATGATGAAGTTTATAAGGCACAATCTGCAACTTCATTTGCAAAAGAATATGAAAACCTATTTGTATCTTCTTGGAATAAGAATTTTGAGTACTTCGTAAATAATCCAATGGTTGAGATTACAGGATTCGATTTATCAGGTGATGGAAATGGGATCTTTACAAGAGGTGAGTCACTTAAGTCTGTTCTTGGGTTAAGAAATTTAGGTCTTAAGTCTGGAAAAATTAAAGTGTCTCTTGATTCTTCATCATTTGAAGCGGGCTCAGCACGTTCTGAATACGTAACAGCTCCGGCGGCACTTAACTTTACTCATAAGTCTGCAAGTGCTCAAGGTAAGCTTTCAAACAATCTAAGCGTTTTTGATTCAGCGTTTCTAGTTGTTAGTATTGACGGAAGTGATATTAAAAAAGTTTATGAGCTTAAGAGTACAGATTCTAAGAGAATCGAGATTCTTGATGTTGCTCCAGTTTATCAAGCAGATACACGTATTAACTCTGTTGTTGCTGGTGATGCGACAGTATTTGTAACAGTAAAAAACCCTTCAAACTCAGAGACTTCATCATCTGTTGATATCTCTGTGGCAATGAATGATGGTAGAACTTATACAGCAACAACATCTGCTTTGAAAGCAGGTGAGTCTAAGAGAGTTCCAGTTCGTGTAACAGGACTTGATCCACTATTTATTATTAACCAAGGGCTTTCTGGTAAAGCAACATCTAAGGTTGCTGGAAGAGTTATGAACTCACGTGTAACATCTCGTGATAGTGTTGACTTTGATACAGCAGTTGCAGATTACTTCAATTCAATCCTAACTAATTCAACAACTAACTTTGGTGATGATGATTATAAAGAAGATCGTGTTGAAACTTTAATTTCAATCATCTTAACTGCTACAGAAAGACAAATTGATATTGATTGGGATAGTAATTCAAGAGTTGCTACTACGATGATCGGTGCTCTTCAAAAAGAATATAAAGCTTCAGCGGCCGCTGGAAAGCTTAATGAAGAAGCAAGAGAGACTTATAAAACTTTGGCCCAAGAGCTTGAAGGATTATATGATGATACTTTTGGATACAAGGATTATGTAAATCAACTTAAGGTATTCAACGGTGATCTTGAAACTCGTTCAAAGAAAGATCGCAAGAAAGATTAATCAAAAAAACAAAGGCCCGCTTCTTGCGGGCCTTTTTATTTTCAATAATTTTATTTTTAATTATTGTGCTTCAACTACAGCTTGTCCTGGTTTGAACCAACATAGTGGTCTTAGTCCAGTTGTGAAGTTTTCAGTTCTGTTACATGTACCGATGTTAGCATCATTTTGATCTACATCTGTGTAAGCGTCAACAGTACATAGAGCACCTTGGAAGTAAGTATCTAGACGACACTGTGGTGCTGGGTGATTGTCATTAGTTTTAGAAACAACAGCTGGATCTGGAGTGTCAAACTTAAGCTCAGTCGTCATATTTCTTAGTGCTCTGAATAGGTTAGCTAGTGACATACCTGCCATTGAACCTCTTAAACACATTGCATATTCATTTTCGTTAACAAAGTTAGCTTCACAGTTCTTAACCGCGATTGCTGGAACTTCAACTTCGCTCATAATTGAAGCGTTGTCGTCGTTTTCCATGAACTTTCTTAGACACTTAGATGTTGCGAAGTAATCAGCTTGACCTTCGTTTGATGCCCAAGATGATCCCCACCAGCTTGCTTTCTTTGGTGCTCCACCTAGGTGGTGACCAAGTTCGTGACATACAACAGATGCAAATCCATCTCTTGTAATTGTTTCGTGTCTAGCTAGACCACCAAACATCGAAACGCGCCAAGTGTTACCAACTTGCTGAGCATATGCGTTAACTGTTCCATCTTCCCATTTTCTTTCGATTTCTAAAGTTTTACCTTTAGCTGCAATGATTGGTGCGTAGATCGCTTCAATCTTATCGATGATTCCATTGAATTCACCTTCAGAAATTGTGTTGATACTTTTTACATTTGAAGGAATCCATAGGTTGTTGTCTTCTACGATTCCTGTTGTTCCGTGCTCATCACATGCAAAAGTAAATGATGCTGTGCATGCAAGTAGTAGAGCTAAAATTCCTTTTTTCAAATCAGTCCTCCCTGAAAGTATATTATTGATTTGCCAATTATTTTCTCGTTTAGCGTAGATATGATTTTTCTGAATTTTTTACACTATGTAAAAGTCTTTTTTTGATTTAGGCCTCAATGTAAGATTTTGTTGGTTTCTTGATGCTGTGATGCATTGTGGATGTGATGATTTTTTTACTGTGAATCTGTCTAACATACTAAAATTATGATAAGATTTTAGCAATATGAAGAAGCTAGTTTTTATCTCTTTATTTACACTTTCAGTTGTAAGTTATGGCCAAGGTAATGATCCGCTTGTTGATCAGATTATGCAGATGCGTGATGAAATGATGAAACAAATGCAGGCCGGTGATAGCTTTGATGCTGAAATACAAAAAATGTTTGAAAGAATGCAGAAGATGGGACAGATTCAAGGGCTACCTGATCGCCTCAATCATCACGTCAATATGGTTGAATATTTTTGGCAGGATGCTGACACACTAGTTGTCAAAGCTACTAAAGACGATGAAGTCAATATTGAAGTTAAAGAAGGGCTTGTCGTAATCAAGGGGCAAAAAGTTATCAAGTCTCCAAACGGTATTTCAAAATCTTCTTTTACTCAGTCTGTTCCAATTAGAGCTGGCCTTGATTCAACGACTGTGAAGATGAGTGTTAAGGATGGTAATATTATTCTTGATTTTAAGGTATTGGAAAAATCTAAGCAGCGATAATCTCACCGTTTAAATTTTCAAGAATTGAATAGAGCTTATGATTAAAGTCCTGGACGTTAAATGGCTTTGTTAGAACTTCCTCTACATTTAACTTTGAAGCATCGTGAATTTTATCTACATCGATATCGCCAGAGATCAACATGATATGAGGATAATTTTCATTCCTCTTTCCTTCCATGTTATTTACGCCGTAAAGCTGCTCAATATATTGAAGGACTTCTTGACCACCCATTTCCGGTAGATTTAGGTCAATGACAATAAGGTCATAATTATCGTCTCTGATCATTTTACAGGCATCAAGCCCATTTGAGGCCATTGACACATTTGCAAAGTAGCCACTACTTGCAATAAGTGACTTTAATGATTCCGAAATTGTTCTTTTGTCGTCAATTATGAGTGCCTTCATGTTGATTTCCTTGTCTTGATTTCCGTATCAATAAAATCGCAAAGTTGCTCTTAAACCTACAAACAATATGTCCTCATTTTAGTGCCACCTACTATTTTTTATAACTAAATTAATTCATAAGATTTGTTAATGCTCTTAAGTCTCTGAAATAACGACCAAAACCCTCAGCTAAATTTGAGTAGAGGACTAAAGTATCGTCGATAAGCTTCCGATAAATAATTTATGAAAAGCATCGCTGTGACGTTAATTACATTGATTGTGACAAGTTATGCCTTTGGAATTAAGGAGACTTATTTCCATAAGCAAGAGTTTGATATTCCAAAAAGAGACTTGTCGATTATCGCAACTGACAAAGGGTTTTTTCCTTCGAAAGTAACTGCATTTGTAGGGGAGAAGCTTAATCTCTATGTGACAGCTGCTACAAACTTACCAAGTTGTCTTATTTTAAAAGAACACGAAGTATATGTAGAGGCCAAGAAGGGTGAAGTTAGGGAGGCGTCTGTTTTCCTTGATACTCCTGGCCGCTTTAAATTCTATTGCCCATCAGGACAGATAAGTGGGACTTTAACTGTCATAGAACATCCACGTGAAAAGGCAAAGAAAGACGAACAAAAAAGAGAGATCGCATCTCGTGAAAATGAACGAGTGCGTGTCTGGCGTCCAAAAGACGACTAGAGCAGTTTATTAAAGAGTTGATTGTGAGGGATTATGTCTTCGGTATTTAGCGATGCGATTAAGAATTTACTTTATCCAATTGGAGACCTTCTGGAAGATGAGGGTGTATCTGAAGTTATGATTAATGGCCCTCATGAAATCTTTGTTGAAAAGAAAGGACTTGTGTTTAAAGTTCCAAATCAATTCGAAGATGAATCCTCTTTAATCTCTGCAATGCGTGCCATTGCTCAATCAGTAAACCGTACAATTGATGAAGACAATCCTCGCCTGGACGCTCGTCTTCCTGATGGCTCGCGTATTCACGTTGTGCTGCCTCCTATGGCAAAAAATGGGACAACAGTGGCCATTCGTAAGTTTTCAAAAGATAGCCTTACATTAAAAGATTTAATCTCATTCGGATCGATGTCAGATGTCGCCGCACGATTCTTAGATATTTGTGTCTATCTTGGAAAGAATATTCTCGTTTCTGGTGGTACAGGTTCTGGAAAGACAACCATGCTAAATGTTCTCGGTGGTCGAATACCAAAAACACAAAGACTTATCATTATTGAAGATGCAGCAGAGCTACAAGTTGACGCCGAACACGTCGTAAATTTTGAAACGAGAAAGGCCGATGAGCTAAAAGGGATTGAAGAAGTTTCGATTCGTGATCTCGTTATTTCTGCCATGAGGCTTCGTCCTGATAGAATTATTGTCGGGGAGGTACGTGGTGATGAGGCACTTGATCTTGTTCAAGTTATGAATACTGGTCACGACGGTTCAATGGGAACTGTTCACGCCAATAACCCAATTGACGCCTGTACTCGTCTTGAGACACTGTGTCTTATGGGGGACACAAAGATCCCACCTGATGCTGTTAGGAAAATGGTCGGAAGTGCTCTACAGATTGTCGTGCAATGTAGTCGATATCATGATGGTGGACGTCGTACTTCACATATTTCTGAAGTTTTAGGTGTCGATAATAATGGCAATTATATTGTTCGTGATATTTTCCGCTGGGTGCAGACTGGAAAGGATCCACAAACAGGTAAGTATGTAGGAGAGATGGTGCCGTGTAATTACGTGCCAACTTTCTTTGAGGATATTGTAGTTCACAAGCTGCCATTTCCAAAATCAAGCTTCTTGGCCCCTGATTGGGTTAAGGATATGGTTAAGAAGAAAGCAGCTTAGAAATAGAGAGAGCTATTAGATATCGACTTCAATTCCATCTTCATAGATTTCTACGATAAATCGATCCTGATCTAGCTCTTTTGTCTTTTCAACGATTTCTTTGATATCATCCACTTCTAGTTCTGGCTCAAGCTCCATGTCTGCGCTAAATACCTTAATGATAGCAATACTCATCTTAAAGTCACTTAAGTCACTTAAGTCACTGAATTCTGATAGGGGAAATGTTACTTTGTAACCCCCTGAAAACTTGTCAATATCCACGTCTATTTTCATATAATTAATTGTAATTACATTAGAGTAAAAAGCAATAAAATTTAAACTACGTAGATTCCTGTAGGTGTGTCAAAAATTTAGTGCATAGAAAATGAACATGGCATTACTATTTTTCAACTAAGCACATAAGAACACTTTCCACTGATATTATTGAAGGCGTCAGTTAGCCTAATTTTATTTTTGAGGGAAAAATTAAATGAGAAATAGAACGAAATCATTCATCAAATCAACTCTAGTGATGACAGCGATTGCTCTATCTGCAAATATTTTTGCACTAGAAACAATTCAAGATGATATTGATTCAATTCGTTTTCAGCTTAAATCTGAACAAATCTATACTTTGAAGAATTATGGGCAAGGACAGTATAAGGAATTGGCCTTTACAAGAATTGAGCGACCGAAACTAGAAGTTGGCCTTAATAAGAAAGCTTCAACAGAAATTTTAGAAGTCGCTATTGATGAATCTCTCTTAGTTGAAAAGAACTCGCTTGTTAATATTAAATTAGAAAAGAATAATCTCGTTAATATTGAAAGTGCTGCAAATTCTAAGACTTCAGTATTAACAAAATTAAAAAATCATAAATTAGGACTTGATAAGAATCAGGCCGCAAAAATACTTAAAAAAGATATCATCGCAAATCTTAATCGTGTGATTGCAAAAATTGGTTTTCGTGATAACACAAAAGTTCGCTATGAGATTAAGAATCTTGCCTTTAATTGTCCTTCTCTAAAGGGCCGTATTACGAATTGTCGTGGTAAGTATGATGTCGTTGCAGTATTAAAGAACGAAAAGAAGAAGACATCAAATCTTTCAGAGATTCTTATTAACTCGACGAAGAATTTAAATTCTTTTGGATCAGAAATTGAAATTAACACTTATATTGGAGAGCTTCGTTCAATCAATAAGCAACTTAATAAGTTGTCAGAAGGGAAGCCTAAGGGTGTTGATCTTAAAAAGCTTTATGCCCTTAAAAAAGATGTACAGTCAGAAATTTTAGATTCTTATCAGTACACGGCCATTGCTACGACAAGTGCACAAGAGTTTTTAACAAAGCTTAATTCTAAATTTAATTAATACTTTGTTTTAAACTTACAAATAAATTTATGACTTCATTTAATACATCATTATGAAGCTGACAGAAGTTAGCTTCATACTTTTTTGAATGAGAATCAAATACTTCACGATTTTCTTTGTTCTTAACTTCTAGTTTCAATTGATCCGCTAGAAAAATTAATTTGATATCGAGATTATAAATAATCACTCTAAGAATAGGTGACTCTTCCCATTGTCCAAAGAAAATTTTGTAACTTAAGATTGTATTTCTGTGATCAATGCGAGCAAGAGATTTTTTTAGGGTAAGTAATGTTACCTTAAGCCACTCAAGGGACTTGTCTTCATTTAGTCCAGTCTTAGGGGAGATAATCTTAAGATAATTAATTGAGCCATCGATCATGGCCTTAATTGCAAGGTGTTCATACTTTTTTGCATCAAAGTCTAAAACTTCTTTCTGATATTCGATAAATTCTTTGTCCACTAAGTTTAGTACTTTCATTTGATCGAAGTGCATTAGTAGGTTGCTATCATGTGCCTCTGTGTGGAGGTAGATATCGTGGAGGTTTTTGCGGTCTTCACGTAGAGGCGATTTTTCAAAATTATTATGGGCCAAGCAAATTCGCATTGGACTTTGTAATGAGTCATGCATAGACTTTAAGATCTTGTCTCTGCTATCATTATCAGATAGACGGTTTTTATTAATTCTAGAGAAAAAGTTTACGAATTTATTTTTAATACCCATAAGGGATAAAATAACGACTTTTTTAGGGATGTCTAGCATTTAAGGTGAAATATTGAAGATAGGGATTTTTGATTCAGGCATTGGTGGGCTTAGCGTGTTGCGTGAAGTCGCAAAATTGATGGATCGTTGCGAAATTTATTATTTCGCAGACCGTCTTAATGCGCCTTATGGTAATAAAACAAAAGAAGATGTGTTTAATTTTTGCCGACATATTGTAGATGACTTCATTTCCAACGGAATCGAAACAATCTTAATTGCCTGTAACTCCGCAACGGCCATGGCCATTAATGAGCTACGGGAAAATTATCCAATGATTCGCTTCTTTGGAATTGAGCCATTTATTAATGTGATTAATCTTAGACCAGAACTTAGGAAACAAAAAGGAGTTGTTCTTACGACAAAAATTACGGCCGACTCGATGCGATTTCAGAGTTTGAAAGATCGTTATGATCCCGAAGGCCACTTGGCTTACCGCGTATCGAAGAATCTTGCAAAAATTATTGAAGATAGCTTTGACAGCGGTAGACTAAATGAAGAAGAAATATCTAGAGAGATTGTCGAATCGATTTTCCCATCAGGTGGGAAGGAGAGCTTTGATTATGTCATTTTGGGATGCACTCACTACCCATTTGTAAAAGAGTTTTTTAAGGCCAGTGTTGGTGCCCGCAGTATTTCTCCTTGTTATCATGTGGCCAAGCATATGGCCGATCAATGTGTCATATCTAATGATGGCGAGATTGTTGACTTCTTCTATTATCGAGACAGTAAAAGTCCTGATTTATGGCGCAAAGTTAAAAAACAAAATTTAGAAGGTTTTCCCTTTTTCTAAGTGACGATCCTTAATAGCGTAAGTTAAAATATGGCAAATTTTAAACTAACGAAGGATTGGTATATGTCTAAAATTAAATCTATAACTCCACGTCAAATCTTAGACTCACGAGGAAACCCAACTGTTGAAGTTGATTTAATAACTGAAAATGGTTTTATGGCCCGTGCAGCGGTTCCTTCAGGGGCATCGACTGGCTCTAAGGAAGCTTTAGAGTTAAGAGATGGTGATAAGTCTTACTACCTTGGAAAGTCTGTTAAAAAGGCAATTTCAAATATCAATGAATATATTGCTCCAAAAATTATCGGGATGGATGTTTTTGATCTAAGAGCTGTTGATCAAGCGATGCTTGATATCGATGGAACTGAAAATAAAGAAAAGCTAGGTGCAAATGCAATTCTTGCGGTTTCAATGTGTGTTGCTCGCGCTGGTGCACTTGAGAAAGGAAAGTCACTATACGCTTATTTAAGAGAAGATCTAGGTGTTCCGGTAGCAAATGATAAGTATCGTCTTCCAACACCAATGATGAATATTATTAACGGTGGTGAACACGCTTCAAATAATCTTGATATTCAGGAATTTATGATTATTCCACATATGGATAAGTCATTTAGTGAAAACTTAAGAGCAGGTGTTGAAACTTTCCATGCTCTAAAAAGTGTTTTAACTGAAAAAGGGTATTCAACAAATGTTGGTGACGAAGGTGGTTTTGCACCATCTCTTAAATCACACGAAGAGGCCCTTGATCTAATCCTAAGTGCTATTGAAAAAGCTGGATATAGGCCAGGCCAAGATATTTCGATCTCGCTGGATGCTGCTGCATCGGAATTTTTTAAAGATGGTAGTTACCAAATGCAAGGAAAGAGTTATTCAAGTGAAGATATGGTTGAATATTACTCAAATTTAGCCTCAAAATATCCGATATATTCAATTGAAGACGGGCTGGACGAAGCTGATTATTCTGGTTGGGTAAAACTGACTGCAAAGTTAGGGGATAAGTGTTTACTAGTTGGTGATGACTTATTTGTAACGAATAAGAAGATTCTAGCTGAAGGTATTGAAAAGAAGCAAGCAAACTCGATCTTAGTTAAGATCAATCAAATTGGTTCTCTAAGTGAGACATTTGATACGCTAAAGCTGGCCTTTGAAAATGACTTTAGAGCAATTATTTCTCACCGTTCAGGAGAAACAAGTGATGCATTCATTGCTGATCTTGCGGTAGCAACTTCAAGCGGACTAATCAAAACAGGTTCAGCTTCAAGAAGTGATCGTCTTGCAAAATACAATCAACTACTAAGAATTGAAGAGGCCCTTGGTAGTGAAGCAAAATACGACGGATTAATCTAAGTAAGAATAAATAAGGCCTCTAGAAAATAGAGGCCTTTTTATGTCTGACTCAAAACTAAAAGAAAATAATGAAGCTCTTCATTTCCTTCATGATCTTCTAAATCATACGCATGGGCTAAAATTGTATCTAGAGTCGCGTAATGGTCAAATGGATCAGTCAGGCCTAGAAGTCATTTATAATGAAATTGCGGCCCTTGAAAATCAGATCTCCAAGCAATTTAATCGTTTAAAAGATAATGGCCCCTATCGGTTCACTGACTTAATTGAAACATGTAAGATGCAATTTGAGATCTATCAGCTTAATGTCGATTTAGTAGTTGAAGTTTCACAATGTGAGCTGGCCCCTATCGAATTTTCTTGTGATGAACAAATTTTTGAACGCCTCATAAAAAATATTTCAAAGAATATCTATCTATGGTCAAGGCCTGAAGGTAAGATTAATTGTCATATCAGTGAAGTTGGAGAAAAGATTCAAATTACTCTATCAAATGAAATTGATCAGCACTCTGATTTAAATAAGGCCTCTAATGGTATTGGCCTTCTATCTATGAAGCGACTTGCAAGTGAGAATGGAATTGTTTTTCAAAGCTACTTGGCCGAGAAAAAATGGTTTACGAAAATCTTGATCGATAAACTCGGGGAAAGGGCGCAAAATATCGCCTGCTAGGTAAAAGAATTCTATCTATATTAAAAAGTAATAAAGAAGGTTATTCTATATAACATATGGAATTTATAAAGATCTTTATTACGTTAATGACATTGCTTGCCACTGGGCCACTTGCTTTGGCCAACTCTCGTATCTATCAATCAGATGCCACGGCCTTAAATAAGGGCGCATCTAAAGTTAAGATAGAGGGAAGTTTTTCTTCAACTCTTTCACAAGTAGATAGTGATGGAAATGAAGTCGTTTACAATGATGACGTTAGCTATAATCTTCTTGATGGGAATATTGATTATCAATATGCCATCATGTCTAAATTTCAGCTTCTTGCTGGTCTTACAGGCCGCTATATCAGTAGTGGTGACACAAATGAAACACAAACAACAGCAGGCCTAGAGTCGTTCTATGTTGGTGCTTTCTATGGCCTTGATAAAAAACACGGAAAAGATTTTGCACTTAGTGCAATTTACCGCTTTAGGCCTTACACGGTCGATACATATTCTGGTTCGGCTCCAAGTGATGAGCTAATCCTAGGTGATGGTGGAAATGATATCGAAGTTAATTTCCTGGCAAAATTTGAATCAACAAAGTGGACCTCATACGATTTTAAGATCGGCTATCGCATCCCTGGGGCCCCTATTTCATCTGAAGTTACTTTTGATGCTCGTCTTGTTAAGCACTATGTTGACTGGGCCTTTTGGTTTTCTGCAAATGGTGTTTATTCACTAGGTGGAGATGAATACACTGACACTCCTAATGCAAAACCAGTTGTGGCAAGCGGTTACACTTCAAGATGGAACTCCATTAATCGTCAATTTGTAAATATTGATGCTAGTGTGCAAACGATATTTGGAAGTAAGTACCTGGCCTATGCAACTGTTGGGACAAAGGTTTTAGGAACATCTGCAGATAAAGACTTCTATACAACACTTGGGCTAAGTTGGACTACCGGTGGCGTTACAGCACAACAAAAATTTGAAGAAAGTTTTAAAGAATACTCAGTTGAGGCCAACGTTATTAAGGTTTCACCAAGAGGTGTTTTTATCAAGATAGATCACGGATCCCTTGATGACATCCAGGCCGGAAATATTGTTGATATTTATAAGACCGACTACTTTGGTGGCAATATTTTGGTTGCCCAGGGAAAGGTTTATGAGGTCTCAAGTGCATCAGCAATCGTAAAGGTGGTCGCTCGCTACCGTAAGGTGCCAATAGAAAAAGGCTTCGCTGCTAGGATTAAGTAGTTGAAATGAGGAAATATTTAGTAATTGATATAATTATAAGTTAAGCTAAAATATTGAATATAAACATAAAAAGGATATTATCGATGATGAAGCAAATCTTAATTGCTTTCTACCTACTGGCAACATCAGCTGTAATTGCAAAACCTTATACTTCTAACTTTCTTGAGTTTGAACTACCAAATGGTTGGGAATGTTCAATTGAGGGAAGTGAGTACGTTTGTCAGTCCACAAATGATAGAAGAAAGAAAGAGGCCATTATTATTTTTGCGGCAAAACACCGTGGTAAACAAGATGACCTTATTCAATATAAGGCCTATCTTGAGCAGGCCAAAACATTTAAGCTACCTGGTGGTAAAACTCAAATCTCTGAGCCATCTTATACAAGAATGAAGAAGATTCAAGGTCAAGGACATACTTGGGTAGACTCTCTTCATTTATCAAGTGAAGTTCCTGGCTTTTTCACTCGCTATCTTGCGACTGTTAAAGGAGAGTTGGGAGTTGCTGTAACATTCTCTGTTGCAAAAGAACACTACCAAACTTATAAGCCAATCTTTGATAAGATTATCGAAACAATGCAGGTATTTTCTCGTATTAAGAATAATGCTGATGGGCTTAAGCTTGCTGGAAACAAAGGGGAAGCTGTACCTGGAGCTTCTGGTGACTTCTTAGATAATGAAGCTGGCCTTAATGATATTGGTGTCGGCGGACAGAGGCAAAAAGGTAAAGGCGCTGGTGGCGATGATATGACTCTTTATCTAATCATTGCACTTGTTGTCGGAGCAGGTATCTTCATTGCTAAGAATCGTAAAAAGAAAGGTTCTAAAAAGAAGAAAGGTAAAAAGAAGAAAAAGAAATCATAGAAAATAAAAAGGCCTCTCGTATGAGAGGCTTTTTTTTATTCTGTATCAAGACATGCTTGAATGGCCTTCTTAAATTTTAAATTCGTGGCAACACTCGTCCCTAGATTTGTTGCGTTACTAAAGTGACTTCTTGAACAGCCCCCATGGGAGTGAACACCAATAATCTTTCCTGACTTTAAATTAATGATACTTGAGCCAGAATTTCCACCAGTCGTATCGACTTTGTGTCGAATGACACCAGTTCTCCCCACGCTTTCTAGGTATCCGATTCCATTTTGTTGAGCAAATGATCTCTCTACTTCTACGTCATAACCATGGCCAGTAATCGATATAAGGGCCTTGCTTTCAGGCACCGTATAATCTAGCTCATAAAAGCCTTGCACTTGTCCTGCAGCGTATTCAGTATGAATATTTGGTAGAAGCTTCATAACGGCCCAATCGTTACCAGGACCGGCGTTGCTATAGACTATTGTGCTCTCGTCTACCTTATAAACATCCTCTTTAGCTGAGTAGTTAAGTCCTTCTTTATCTGAAGCAGGAGTATTAAACTCAACTAGTTTAAAATATTCATTGCAATGGCCTACTGAAATAGCACAATTATTAGAAATCATAGTTACAGTACAGGCGTTATCTGCAGTTTCACTATAGAGTGCGCGGCCTACTTTTGGGTCTTGGGAAGGGACTCGGTCATCAATACCGCAGATTGATTTCTCTAAGGCGAATATTGAAGGTGATAATAGTATTAAAAAGATAGGTGTTAATCTATTCATGGAAAATCCTCTGTATGTTGCGATGGGTTAATTTAGGGGATTTATGAATTCTTATCAATGCTTTGTGTAGAGATTATAGATAAAAAAAGGCCCTTATAGGGCCTTATTTGATATAGTAAATATTATGTATTTAATCTATTCAGTGGCCAGACAGTTTTCAACTGCTGCTTTGAATTCTGGATGTAATTGAAGTACTGTCCCTGCATTTGCATTTGATTTATTACTTCCGTAGCATCCACCATGAGAGTGTACACCAACAATTTCTCCAGTGTTTAAATCAATGATACTTGAGCCTGAATTTCCACCCATTGTATCAACTCTATGGTTTAAAATTGCAGGTCTATGACTTCCATAATAAACTCCACCGACTTCAGTTAATGGCCCAATATTATTTTGTTGTGCAAATTTTCTTTCAAATTCATTATCATTTCCGTAGCCAGTAATTGATAGAAGTGTTCCTTCGGCCGGAGCTTCTTTTGCAATAGGATAGAAGCCCTGTGCTTGACCAGGTAGAAGTCCTGTTGTTTTGTGAGGCTTAATTTTAAATACGGCCCAGTCATCTCCTTGGCCATTACTCTTGTATTTAATTGTTGCCTTATCTGCTTGATAGATATCTTTAGGGTCAGGGTGCGCAATTCCTCTTCTTGTTGAAGGAGGTGTATTGAACTCAATGACATTGAATGTAGCGGCACAGTGGCCTACTGAGATTGCACATGAGTTTGATACTAATGTAACTGTACAACCGGCCTTATCTCTTGCTCTTTCTAGAGAGCGTCCTACTTTTGGATCACTTGATGGTACGCGATCATCCATTCCACAAATTGTCTTATCCATGGCAAAGATTGAGAATGGTAATAGTGCGCTTATGATTAGTTTTTTCACTCTTCTCTCCTTAGTTCGTGAAGAAATATAGTAGATCCTGGGAAAGTAAACGACAAATACGTAATTGAGTTAGTAAGAAGTTGTTAGAAAGTTAAGATTTGAATATTTTTTTAAGAAGATTTAAATAATATTCTTCATTCATAAAGTGAATATTATGAGAAGCGTCTTTAATTATATAGCTGTGAAAATCAACGTGATCAGATGGAATATAGGCATCGCAATACATTTGATATTTCTTGTCAAATTCACCGCATAGATAATGATAGGTGATACCTTGTGGCAATTCGTTTAAGTCTCTTAAGTCTCTTTGATTGGCAACTGAAAGTATTTTCGAGACTTGAGACCAACTCTTGGCATATTTAATAAATTCAATTTCTTTTTGCTTTAACATTTTAGATGCACGAGGTGAGAGCTTGATATTTTTAAAGACTCCTTGGTCATACCATTTATGAAAAAATGTTTCGGCCTGTGCATCTTTAAATAAGATTGAATCGTGTTGTAGTCGCTTTCTTTTATCTTCTATATTTCCAGTAAAACCAGGTGCACCTGATTCATTAACAAAAGTCTTTATTGCTTTGGCCTCTGCTAATCTTTTGTCACGTAGGATTTCATTAAAAAGACGGCCAGACATTGAATACGTAATGAAGTGAACTTCTTTGTTTGTCATTGTATCGATTTCTAAAATTGAAGAAATTAGTCTTTCTTTGAAGAGCTCAAAAGATCTTAGTTTATGATTTTTTCCATGTCCTGGTAGATCGATATAGATGAGTAAGTAATTTTTGGCCAAGTGCTTTGTAACTTTCTCTAGTTCGAGAGAGTTTCCCATGAAGCCGTGACTGATGAAGATGATATCTCCGTGAGGATTTCCTTGGGCACTGATATAGATATCTTCATTAAATTGCATAAAAAGCGTATTCATGAGTAGCTTTATTTTTTCTCTGCCGATTTTCACACCGACTTGCTGCTCTTTTAGATCACGGGCCTTGTATAGTAAGTGAGGCCTTTCAAATGAGATGAGTTCATCTTCTATAATGCTTTGGGCCTGTGCAAGAGAGTGATCATCGCAGAATGTGAGAGCAATAAGATTTTCATACTTATCATTCTTAATTGGAGCGACATAAGCATTACTGAAATGCTTGGATAATTTCTCTTCGATAATTTCTGGATTTATATTTTCCGCGGCCTTTTGAAAAACAAAATCACTTCGGCCTAAGATTGTATAATTACCATGTTCATCAAGTCTTATGAGATCATTGGTAATATATTTCTGATTAAAGTCATCACCATATAAGTATCCAATGGCGATACTTTTTCCTTCTAAGATGCATTTTGAATCGATGATGCTCACCTTGCCATCCATCGGTTTCCCACAGGTGCTTAAGAGTTCATTATCTTTTGTAAAAGGTGTTGCTAAAAATTGTGCACAACTTTCACTTGCTCCAAATGAGTTTGAAAGATAAATGCCAGAACTTGTGGCCTTTTGGATAAGAGCACTTGAAATTTTTGATCCACCAAGAACTATTCCTTTTAATTGCTTCAGCCTTTTAGTCATTTGTTCTGAGTCCATAAGCCTTGCAAGTTGCAGCTGGACCAGCGAGCAAATTGATATTTGTGAATTTTCTAATAGGTCATTTTCAAGTTGGCCTGCATCAACAATTGTTAGTGAACTCCCTGCCACAAGACTTCGCCATGCAATCATGATCCCTCCAATATGAAAGAGAGGAAGGGATAACGCCCAATTGTCTTGTTGATTGATTTGATAGTGATTAACAGTTGCTCTTGCACTATTTAGGAGTGAGTCTAGGCTTAGTCTTACTCCTTTTGGTCTGCCAGTTGAGCCCGATGTATAGATGATGCTGGCACATGATTGATGAGACTGTATTCCATTTAACTTTGCTTGAGAAAGCTTTTCTAAATCATAGTCGTATGGTGATAGCTCAAGCCTTCTGTGATCAACTAGTATTGGTGTGATACCATTGTCAATTAAACTAAAGTAATTAACGAGAAAAGAAATATTGTTTTCTGGCCGCCAAGAAAGAACTTTAAAACTTGAATTTATTTCAGTTGCCTTAGAAATTTCTTGGCGTAGTTCTTCATATGTAAGGATGCATTTGCCATCTTGATAGATAAATGGGCCACTTGAGTCTTTAATAAGGTTAGAAATAAAACCAGTATTATTCATAACTGCGCATTAGCCCAACAACTACACCTGCAATACGAAATTCATTAGCTTCTGTAATAATAAAAGGCGAGAGGCGGTCATTTGCTGGATGTAACTCTACTGAGTTTTTCTTCTTAAAGAAGTTTTTAACAGTTGCTTCATTATCAACAAGGGCAATAACTGTTTGTCCTTGGTTGGCATTTTCTTGGGCACGGCAAACGAGGATATCGCCCTCATGAATACCGTCGTTAATCATTGAATCACCCTGTACGTTTAGGGCAAAGTACTTACCTGGACGTGACACCATGTGATTTGGCACGAGAGTGTGTTCACTAGGGTTCTCAATGGCCTCAATTGGATTTCCGGCAGCCACATCTCCTAAAAGTGGGACCTCGCTAAAGTGCGCATTTGTATTCGTCAATGCCGATATTTGTTGATCAAGCTCTTGTGATGAAAGTTGTTCTTCGTCTAAAATTTTAATTCCACGACGAGCATTCCAGTCGACTTCTATTTTCCCGGCCTCTTGAAGATAGTGCATATATTTATTTACAGAGCCAAAAGACTTTAGCCCGAAGTGCTCCTTAATTTCTTTTTGAGTAGGAGCGTAACCTTCTGCTTGAAAGTAGTTCTTTATATAGAGGTAGACTTGATTTTGTTTCTTTGTTAATGCCATACTAATATGTTATGCGTAAGATATGCGTAAGTCAACATGAGTTTTATTCACATTATTTGTGAATATTTTTCACGCTTTTTGTGAAAAAGTCTTACAATCTAAAATCATGCCTTTCTTGAATTGACGTAGGGCCTTGAAATAGCTACTTATAGGTCATCAAATTTAAGGGAGGGTTCATGAAATCGTTTACAAGTTTAAGTTGTTTGGCAGTTCTGGCCACATTACTATTTAGTACGAATGCATTCTCTCTAGATGCTGGAGCGCTAAATAAAGCGAAGTTTGAAAAGCTCGACTCAAGAGATCAAGAGCAGTATCTTGAAATCGTTGATCGTGAAGTAACTGAAGTTTATCCTCGTTATGAACTGGTTTATAGTAAGCTAGTAAGTGAAAAGAGTAGCGCAGGACTTGGTGAAGTCTTTATGACAGTTGATAAAATCTTGGCCCTAGGGCAAAAGATTTGGAAAATTGTCGATGCAGGTAAACCTGTAAGCAGCACTAAATTTACAAAGCCAATTAGCATCATTCCAAATATGGAAGATGTAAATGGCACATTCTCTTCAATGTCTCACTGGAGAGCACCTATTGTTCGCTCATTTAAGGTTGCTTACCGCAATGGATTTGGCTCAGAAGTTATCTCATTCGTATACACAGTTGTTTTTCAATACGGTGGAAAGTTTGAAGGGAAGGGCTCTTATATCACTGGGCTTTTTGTAAGCGCTAGTAACGTGAGTGTTTCATGGGGATTCAACTTCTCAGCATCAAGTGAGATTATGTCGATTGCAAACCAGGGAAGTATGGATTCACCCGTTGCTTCTGCAGTAGTTAATATCAATTACAAAGCTTCATCAGTACTTAAATCAATTGATGAAACGGATATCTTCTACGTAAATGGTGATGGCCTACTTCAAAGAATGAATTAAGAAATAAATTAGAAAAGGCTTCCAGTAGGAAGCCTTTTTTTATAACTTATTTGCCTCTTTTAGAGCATCTGTTAACATTGATTTAAATCGATCGAGTCTTTCTTCTTGCTGATTCTTATGCTTCTTAGACGATGCAGCTTCTGCCGCTAAGTTACGCCCTTCTATTGCTGGTGCAATGATCTCTCTGATCATATACTCGCGGGCACGAACACCAGTTCTTGTTCTTGTTATTTTAGACCACTTAAAATCTTTCTTATCGATGATATTAAAAAGATCTCCAGCATTGATTGTAAACTCTCTAAAGAAACCTCGTAAGCCTCGAGAGCGTTTCTTCATTCGGTTAAGTTCAGTTTGAACAAGAGCGTAGGAGAGTTGGTCTCCAAATGATCCGTCACTAGTATCTTTTGTTAATGCATTTGCTAGTAGCTTTCTAAGATTAGGATCTTCGGCAATATTATCTATGGCTCCTTCTTCAACTTTCTTAAGAATGTATTCTTTGAGCTCTCGTCCTTCACGAGTTCTCATGATATCAGTTAATAGACGGTTATTTGTAATGTCATCTATTTTTTCTAACACAAGATTATCTGGTCCATTATACGTGGCCAACTCTTTTTTGAAGACTTGGTTTAGATTCATACCTAATTGGGAAGTGATAAGATTTTCTAACATCTCACTTTCCATAAGGGCCTGTGTATTCTGTGCAGTCGTAGAGCGTGGGTTATCAAGACTATGCCTTTGCATTGCAATTGTCGTGTTATGAATTGCTTGATCACAGATTGCTGTATTATTTTCGCATGAATACTTTAGAGTTGATCCTACTAACTCAAGTGTCGAAATAAGCTGGGCATTAGGCATTCCATCTGAAGATCCTTCTTCTTTGAATCCTGTTTCCTGAGACTTTGCTGGGATAGTTAGAAGAATATCCATCACCTTGCCAAGCTGGTCTGGGTTTTGATTGCCATAGACTTGAACAAAGCGGCCTTTAACCTCTTCTTTAGCCTGTTGCTCAAGTTTGGTAACACAATTATTCATATTCTCAGTGGCCTCTTCAAGGCTTGGCCTATTTGGCCCATCAATACATCTTTCAAATTGACGGTATGCTTGAGATCTCGTGAAGTCTTCTAAGGTACCATTTGGATTTGCAAATTTATTAAGATCTGTAAGTAGTGTTTTTGCAATAGTCTTTGCAATATTTCCAATCTGACTACTTAGACAGTCCTTAGCTTTATCCTGTGCTCTTACATCGTCTTTGACAGAGTCTAGACACTTCATCAATTCTCTTGAAGATGAATTAGTAAGTGATTTCACTTTATTTGGCTCTCCATTAAAAAGAGGTGCTATTGTTTCTTCGATTATTTTTGGAGCAAGAGAGCGGTATGCATCTTTTACCGTTACAGACATGCAGACGGTTGCTGCCTGTGTTGCATTGACTTCATCATTACTTTGTTTTTCTTTGAGGGTTTTATCAAGACATGAATTAAGTTGTGTACTGATCTTATTCTTAGCATCTTCAAATTGTTCTTTTGTGAACTTAGATTTAAAGTCCTCTAATGTTTTGTCAATCGCACCTGGAGCGACACGTTTAATTAGAAGCGGTGTTAGGGTATCAACATTACTGTCAAGATTTTCTGGGCCACTATTATTAATATGGTTTTCAATAAAACGATTAAGTGAGCTAATTTCAGTTTCTGGCAAGTTGAAATCTTTTACTTGTCCTTGGGCCATCTCTTTTGCAATTAGGCCAATAACACTTCTTTGGGTTTTAAATGTACACGATGAGATCGTCTCATTCATATTTGCTTGATAAGTGTTTAACTTAGTATGCTTTGCTAAATCATTTTCAAGACATGACTTCATACCATTTTGAACGCGTGTAAGCTCTTGTGTAGATATTGCTGATTCAACAACGCTATCTGCAATTCCTTTATCACTTGTGGCCTTGTAAATACTATCTTTTAAGATCGAGCCAGATAGGGAAGTAATTGCTCCTGTTAAACACTGATTAATAAGATTTTCATTTACATCTTTTGTAAGGTCTCTGTAAATCTCTCGTTTAGCATGTTCAACACAAATCTCATAATCTCTAATGATTCTTTGTGAAAGTTGAGCTCTTTTTGACTCATCTATTCCAAGTGTATCAAATTGTTTATCAAACTCGATTGCAAGTATTGACTTGGCCGCTTGTGCTGTTGCCATGGCCGTAATAAAAGCAGAACACTCATTTCCATCAGTTGTCTTCTTTGCGCTCATACATGCCGGAAGATGCTTGGTCTTAATCTCTTCAATTAAAAGATTCTTTTCATCTTGTGATAAGCTCTCTGATATTTTTGGATTTGTTAAAATTGCAATTTCTACAACATCGTAAGTAGCACTTACTTTTAAGCTATCAATACATTCACCAATAGTTTTCGTAAATTGTTCGGTACTCATTTTAGCAAGGACTAAATACTCTTGAGGTGTTTGTCCTTTTCTATTTACAATCGGAGCATAACTACAGTTATTAGATTTTCTTAAGATGTCGCCAACAATGGCATTATTTTCAGATTTTCCTGTGTATGCCTTTATTGCGTCATTGACACGTCCTGCACGTGTGCGATGATAACTTTCTAGTATCCCTGTATAAACACATCCTTTAACAACTGAAGTTGTATCAATGATTTTTTCAAATTTATTGAAGTTTTCATTTACACACTTCATATATGCACTAGTTGATTTTGCCTTAAGAGTTGGTAGGCCATCTTCTGGTGTGAAATTTAGTCCTATTTGTTTTTCCAATTCCTTTTCACCTATTGAAAGAGAAATATTATTGGTGAATATATTGGAACATTCAATAACTTGATCCTTACGTACAGCTTTTTCTAAGCATTTATCAAGATCTTTAAGATAGGGGGCAACAAAGGCCTGTTTCTCTTGGCCACTCTTGAATGTCTTCATATCGTCTAATAAGAGGTTTACGACTTCTTTTGAATATGCACTTGCAAGTTTTCTAATCTTATCGAAACTTCCGATATCTTGTTCATTGATATCATCAAATATTTCTTTAATTCTAGCATTACTTAAGTTTTGAGAAATTGCGCCAATATCCTTGAAGGTAGTGTAGAGAAACTCTTCTTTATCAAATGGGTTTATACTTCCAAAGAAATTAAAGACGCCAATGGCCCCTCTTTCGATCGCTCCCATTGTTTTGTCGCCAAAGTCTGCTTCTTCTATATTTGAATAACTTAATTTTGCCTGGAGGGCCTTACGGTAACATTCTTTTTCTAGCTCGCGAAATTCATTGGTAAGCTGTTCTCTTTCTGTTGCAATTGATGTTCTCTCATATCCATTTAATTTTGAGATAATTTCATTTAATTGTTCATTTAGCTCTATCGCGGGTGTAATAAGATTTGTAATACATTCAGACGCATTATTACAAACCACAATAGCGGAGTCCTCACTGTAAGTAGTATCTTCAAGTGTTGATTCAAAGTCTGATTCAAGCTGATATTGTTCTTGTAAATTTTTTATTGGTATAAATTTACCATCACTTGAAATAATACCAGCGAGAAGCTCTTCTTTTGTATTTGATTCATTCTTACAGATAATAGGTGCAGCACTGGCCGTTTTAGAAAGCCTAAGTTTTTCAATATCACTGGCCAAGTGACTCGCCCTTAACTGTGTTGTACTAGTTGTTGATTTCATTGTACAACTAGTTAGTTTTTCATTTGTATGATGTTTTGTAGGAAAGTAGGCAATAGGCACATCAAGTTTTAAGCTCTTATGTTTTGAATCTCTTTGATTAAAACTTGCTGTTGGAACTTTGTAACTAACACTGTCGTTATGACAAGAAACGAAATAACTAGTGAGTTGAAGAGCTCGAGGATTAGCTTCTCGCGTACAGCTTTGTTCATAGATAATAGTATTACGGTCTAAAATAGTGGCACTGCAAATCGGTTTGGCTGTTTGCGCTGTGGCCTGAATATTCCCACGTTTTAACACGCAAGCCGATAGCTCGTCTGCAGCGTAGACTTGAAAGTTTACTTTGATGAATATGAATACAATAACAATAAAACGATACATTTCATTGATCTTGTCGGAATAATCTACTTAATACTTGAGGGAAATATTGAGGTATTTAAAATAAACTTGGGCCAGAAATAGAATCTAAGTAGCTAATAATTCCTTTGGCCGAATACTTTGCATAGAGATGATGAAACCAATCATCAAGAACTAGAGATGCTTCACTCGAATTAGTTAAAAAGCCGGCCTCTAGTAATATGGAAGGTCTTTTCGAAAGGGCCAAAACATAGAATAGCCCTGGCTTTAGGCCTCGGTCTTTCATTTTATAATTCTTTGTTAAAAGTTTACCTAGTTGATCGTGTACTTGTGTTCCAAGTTTTTTAGATTCTGGTGCAACCCTTTCAACGACTAGATCTGTTAGGATATTATTAATAATCACTTGCTTACCTTCAACGTCTCGATTTTCAACTGCTTCGATCTTGGCGATGGCCGCATCCTGGTGATTATTTAAATAATATGTTTCAAAGCCACTTGAGCTACTATCTTCGGCCGCATTTAAATGAATCGAGATAAAGATATCGGCCTTAATAATATCGGCCATGTCAGCTCTTTTTTGCAGTGATACTGTTTTATCAATTGTTCTTGTTAGATAGGCACGATGCCTCTTAGTTTGATTGATATACTTCTTTAGTTTGAGAGCAATCTTGAGAGCAACATCTTTTTCGCAAATAATATTTAATTTCTTCTTCTTCCATACTTTTGCCTTGGCACCACAGTCCTCTCCACCGTGACCTGGGTCAATTAGGACAGTCGCTGAAAACGTCTGCGTTGTAAGTATTATGGAACAAAGAAGAAATAAGTTTTTAATCATGTATAGTTATTATATGGATAACGTTCTAGCTGTGCAAATGGATTTTATAAAGCTTGTGTATCTTTTGGTCATGAAAGTCCTCTGGTATGCTCCATCTCGTTAGATCCTTGACATCAAAGCTATGTTGAACGCTATCACTCAGTTTGAAGCTACGTAAATTATTTGAAAAATATAGGACACCACCATCATTTAATAGCTTTGAACAGTACTCAACTAACATTTCATGATCTTTTTGTATGTCAAAGACTACATCCATCCTCTTAGACTTTGACATAGAAGGAGGGTCGAGGATGATGATATCAAATTTCTTCTCTTGTTTTTGAGCTTCATCTTTCAAATACTTCAAAACATCCTCTCTGATAAAAGAATGTTTATTGATATCCAATTCATTTAATATAAAATTTTCTTTTGCCCATTCGATGTAGGTATTTGACATATCTACGCTTGTTACTGAGGCCCCAGCATAAGCGCTTGCAACAGATAAGCTGCCTGTATAACAAAAGAGGTTTAAAACCCTCTTTTGTGTAAAATTCTCTTTTGCTAGAAGTTGCCTTAGTGGCCTGTGGTCTAGAAAAAGTCCAGTATCGATATACTTATTTAAAATGAGTTTGAATTTTAGATCGCCTTCTTTAGTAATAAGTGGAGTTTCTCCTTTAGATTTTTCATATTGAAAATTTTGGCCTTGAACCTTTCTCTCCTTAATAAAAATATTCTCTTCATTTATTTGGGTATGTTCTCTTATTGCTTCTATTAAAAGGGGAAGGTGATTCTTGTCTGCATCAATCTTTTCAATACTGCGCTTGTAGATAACGCAATATTGACCGTGAATATCAACGATAAAAGGGAAGTCTGGGATATCACGATCATAGAGTCGAAATGAATCGATATTATTTCTCTTGGCCCATTTCTTCTTATGTCGATAAAGCTTTTTTATACGTCCGTTAATTGCGCTCATAGAGAGGTCCTTTATGGTTTTTAAGCATCTGATATCACAATGATTATGCTTAAATTTTAATATTTTACAAGTGTCCGACTAAAGTGTTCGGTTAAGTTTTCCGTTAAGTATGACGATATTACGAAAGCTTATCAATTTTAACATATATATAATTGATTCACATTTTTTTCGTGAGGAGAGTTTAATGAAATTTATGGGAAGAAGTATGCTTGCGCTTTATGCGTTTGTAGCAATTTCTGGAAGTACTTATGCAAGTATCTTTACTTTTGGCGAGCTATTATTAAAGCCTGTCTCTATCAAATCTAAAATTGTAAAAGAAGGCGTTTCTGGTAGCTCTATTACTAGTTTAAAAGACTCTATTCACAATAGTGTTGCCTCACTTTCACATGGCCATGCAAGCCTAAGTGATGGCCTTACTGCAGTCAAAGTAGATGCAACAAAAGAAGATGCAGCAAAGATTGGTCGTATCCAAGCGGCGTTAAAAATGAACCACGACACAGTAACGGGACAAGAATTCAAGGATATTGTTAATGACCTCGCTTATATTGCTTCTGTTTACGGGGAAGATTCAAGTAAGTTACTTAATTGTTCTTATTGTAAATCTGAACAATTAGCTAGCCTTGGCTTTAAGTCAAATATTACAGTTATTGCTGATCCAAGTTTAAAAAGACTTGTTTCTCGACTTCCTAAAAGTTCTACAGCGATTAGTCGCTATATTAGTAAAATGAGTAGAAAGGGGAATGCGAAAGACATTTCTCGCTACCTAGACTCTGGTGATCGTAAAACACTTGCTCTGTTTATGAGCTTCAATGATCGTGGTGCAAAGAAAGAATATAAGCAATTCTATGAGGCCGTGTCCAAGTATAATTCTGATAAGGCTGGTAATGTGACTTTTGCAGGCCCTACAGCAAAAGCTACTTTTTGGAAAATAATCGACGGTAAATTTTCTCCTCAAAGAGCTGCCAAACTAGCAAAGGCAATTAATGAAGCGGCCAAGAAGCCTGCCTCTAAAAGAGAAGATGAGTTTTATAAGCAGCTTTATAAAATCAGCGATAAAACTCCTGAGACAGCTAATAGTATTGAAGAGTTAAAAGCTAAAAAGTGTTTTTTCAAATAATTAATTTAAGTAATAAAAGATAAAGGTATAGCGTATGAGTGATACTAATAAAAAATTTAAAGATCTTTATTTGCCAGTTCTTGGAACTGTTGCAATTGGGACTGCTGCATTCTTTGGGGTTTCTCAATTAAAGCATGGCGATTATCGAAACCCATCTTCAGATGGAAATTTTAAAACGGCCTATGAGGCCTGGGCCGATCTTCAGTATTCAGGAGCTTCTTATAGTGCGAAGGCACTTCTTGTAGATGATCAAACTCTACCAGGAATGCTTGGAGGTGTTACATACGGTGCGGAAAAAGAAGCTTCTTCTTCTCTTCTTACACGTGTTATGTCGCCATCAACGGCCATCATTAAGAAGAATATTGATACACTCTCTGATGATAATAAAGAATTGTTCTTTCGTGATTTTTTAGAAAATTATGCAAAGGACTCCAATGGTTATCGTACTTATAGAGACGTCACAACTGGTAAGAAAATTGATCTAGCTAGAGATGTTGTGGACGCTGAAGGTAACCCTAAGGTTATTGATCTTACAGAACTTAAGGCCACTGATGTTAAAACAGCTGATTTAGCTACTTTAGAAAAAGTTTTCTATAATCTTTTTGAGCAAATGGAAGATCGTGCAATGACTTTCATTAAGCCGACTGTTAGGCGTAAGTTTTTTACTGGAAACCTTCCTGGACTTCCAAAGATTGTTAAGCCTGTAAACGGAGGGTGGTATAGCAAACCACATAAATTTCTTGGTAACAAGCAAGACTACCGTGAGTGGAAGCCTAACTTTGGTAAGGCCGAAAGATTCCTAACAGATGCCCATGGTCACGGTGGTGGTAATGGCGGTTGGGAGATTAACTTCAAGGCCCAAGACACTTATGGTGAATTTGAAGAAATGGTTGCATGGTTTAGAGAGTCACTTTCTCAAGTCGTGCGTGATCCTTTAACTGGCAAGAATAAGGTTCAATTATTCCAGGCGCCTGGTCACCAAAGAATTGTTTTTAGAAAACATCCTGATCTTGATGAAGGAAAGCTTTCTGAGTTTTACCGTGCAATACAATCTTATATTGTTTTAAATGGTATTAAAGGAAACTCTGGAATCGAGTTTGCAAATTATAAAGGTGTACAGCCGGAATCAAACCTTACTAATCTCTACCACGGTGGACGTGGGGTAATTAGACCAGATGATCAATGGAAACCATGGGTGCAGAGCACTGGTGGTTTAGGGATTGAGTTTAGGGCAGGTACGAAAAACCTTGCACCAGCTAGATTCTATCAAACTACTCTAGCTGCTCGTATTGGGGCCAATGACTTTAGTGGAATTGCAAGTATTTCTGACTATAACTTAAATAGTGCTGAGTTTAGAAACTCTGAAAGTATTGCATCGCGCTTTGGTATTGAGATCGATGTTGTTAACCAAGCACTCGATAATATGCAAAAGGCCGGAATTAAGGCCGACTACCGTGTGATGTTCTGGGGATGGACTGAACCTGAAGTTGCTTTTATTGGTGATACAAAAAGAGAGATCATTAAAAATCTTGTTAAAGATTATACGCAAAAAGTTGCTCTTCTTGATCCGAATATGTCTCAAGAGCAGTTAAAGAAAGAAATTCGTGAAATGAATCGTACATGGGTTTCAGCATCAAAACTAATTGATGATCTTGAAGCTTATATGCGTCCTAAGAAGATGGATTATAATGAGCTTACAATGGATTTTAAGGCCAATGTTAATGCTCCTAATAGAGTCGCAAACCCGGTTGATGTTAATCAAATCGATCTTGGTATCGAGTACTCTGGTAAATTTCCTTTAAGGCTTAAGTCGATTACATCTCCTGAGCGTCTAGAAGATGGCAAGCGTGCTTGGGTGCAGACTATTATTGACCTATCATCTGAAGAGCGTGAAGCAATCATTAAACGAGTTGCTCAAGATCTTTATAATGAAATAGGTGGTGAAGAAGGAGAGGCTCCTGTTAAGTTAGAAGTTGACGGGCACGGGCACGGACTTGATGTTGCCTATGCAATCCGTGACAATAAAGGGCGTAAGTGGCAAGTTGAGTGGGATGGAATTGGACGCTCTTATACTCCATCTGGTGAGATCATTGCTGATTCTCCGCGTGGGGGAACAATAGAGCTAATTACTCCAAAGTTTACGCCTACAATTGAAGAAGTTTCTTCAGTATATAGAGCTTTTGAGAAGAATAATGTACTACCTTCTCTAATGGCCGGCGGTGGACACGTAAATATTGACCTTGCTGCATTTGATGGTAATCCTAAAGCACTTGCAAGATTCTTAACAATCTTTCATGAGCATAGAGGAATCATTTCATTAATGTTCCAACATATTAATCGTACCCACACATCTGAGCCTGTTGAAGTCAGTGAAACATTAAGAAAAGCACTGAAAGATTTTAATGGGACTGAGGAAGAACTTAAGAAGCTTCTTTATAATGAAAGGTATTTTAACACTCGTTTTGGACGTAAGACTCGTTATATCCAGCTTGATGTTTCAGCTTATTTCCAGGATGTTATTCCTGAAGAATTTGTTACAGATGACTTTGATATTTCAAATCCAACTGTTGACTGGAGAAGAACATTTAGAGTTGATCCTAAAATTAGAAAGGCCGAATTTAGAATGTTCAATGCTCCACGTGATGCAGCTGAATCAGCAATGCAGATTCAGTTAGTAAGAGCAATGCTTGATAAGGCGCTAAATAGTACTGAAGAGTTAACAGGTGAAGTTGATAAGACTACGCACGTTGATTATGTGAAAAAGCCACAAATGGCAGAAGATGATCTGAAGAAGTTATGTGATGACCTAGGGTTAGATATAAATCAATTCCGTACTGCTACAATGGAAGGTTTATCAATCTCACAACTAGAGTCTCAAAAAGTGTTCTTTAGAAGTATTGATGAAAAAATGGCCATTCATCCAAATCAATCAGGTTGGGGAAAGGCCGTTGCAGCAAGAAGTGCTGAGAATGCACTTAATTCAACTGGAAGAGAATGGACACCAGGGCCTGCAGATGAGTTAAATACGATGAATAATGATCACCGTATCCGCGCAGCTCTGACTGCTCAAGAGATGAGACAAGAGATTGTTCCAGCTCGAGAGCTCCCAGGTGAATTTGTTCGAACTAATAGTTGTGAAGAATTGTTAAACGAAATTTTATAGAAAAGAAAAGGGCCTCGATTGAGGCCTTTTTTTATGCTTGTAATTCTTGAATATAATCCATAAAGACTTGATGACGAATTGGCTTATAGAGAATGTCATGAGCACCTAACTCTTTTACTTCATCAAGAGAGACTTCTTGGTGGGCCGTCACAAAAATAAATTTTTTAAAGTCTAGGCCTTCGATTATTAAATTTTTTAAGAAGTCGATACCATTCATTTTAGGCATACGTATATCTGAAAAAATAAAATCAAATTTTCCATTTTTTACTTTTTCAAGGGCCTCTTCACCATTATAGGCGACTTCATAATCGAGACCGATACGATCAAACATATATTGATAGAGCTCTACTAATTCAACTTCATCTTCGACAAATAAAAATTTCAATCTAAAAATCCTGTTGTGCTGTGTTGCCTTAACGACAATACATCATAGTTAATTTTTATTTGTTTATCAAGTAATTTAGTTTGACTGATTTAACTATTTGAAATCATTTGTCTTAAAAAACTCTACATCCTCAAATTTTTCCGTCGCAAGTTTTAAATCCCACTCTGTACGGTAAATAAAGCACGGACGATCTTTAATATCAAAGGCGATATTAGCACTATAACGTGAGATGAACTCATCCTTAATCTTTTCACTCGGGAATTTTATCCATCTAATTCCGTTATATGGAAAACCTTCGTATTCACCTTTTACATTATATTCATCTTCAAGACGACGTTGGACAACTTCAAACTGAAGAGCTCCAACGGCACCAAGAATTTTTTCAGTAGAGTTGTGACGTCTAAATAGCTGAACTGAACCTTCTTCTGAAAGTTGTTGTAGGCCTTTGTCGAGTTGCTTTCCTTTCATTGGATCTTTTAGAAGTACTCGTTTAAATAACTCTGGCGCAAAGCTTGGTATGCCTGTAAATTGCATAATCTCACCTTCAGTGAAGGTATCTCCAATTTGTAGTTTTCCTGAGTCATGGATACCAATAATATCACCTGGGATAGCGTACTCTGTGATCTCACGATCCTGAGCTTGAAAGATGAGTGGTGTTGCAATTTTTATTTCTTTGCCTGTTCTTGCTAGAGTAACTTTTTGTCCTCTTTCAAAACGCCCTGAGCAAACGCGAATAAAGGCCACGCGGTCACGATGCTTCTTATCCATATTGGCCTGAATTTTAAAAACAAAACCACTAAATTTTTTCTCGCTAGGGTCAACACTACGGGTTTCGCCATTTTCAATTGGGGCAGTGATTACTTCTCGTTTTCCAGGCCCTGGTGCATACCTTGAAAAAGTATCGAGTACCTCTTTTACTCCAAAGTTATTAAGTGCTGAACCAAAGTACATTGGAGTCATTATACCAGCAAGAAACTCTTCTTCATTGAACTCTGGCATAAGTTCACTAATCATCATGAGGTCTTCTTCGAGTTTTTCTAAAAGGGCCTCTCCAACAAATTCTTTAATATGAGATGCACTTAAGTCACTGGCATCTATGATCTTTGGGCTAAATGGGTCTTCAGCGTCTTTAAAACTCATGATCGTTTTATTTCTAAGGTCGTACACACCTTTGAAGTCGACACCTGAGCCAATAGGCCATGTCATCGGGACACATTGAATTGAACATGTTTTTTCGACATCATCAATTAATTCAAATGGATCAAGTGCATCGCGGTCAAATTTATTACAGAAAGAAACGATCGGAGTGTCGCGCATACGACAAACTTCCATTAATTTCTTAGTCTGAGTTTCAACACCCTTGGCAGAGTCAATCATCATAAGAACACTCTCAACTGCCGTAAGTGTACGGTATGTATCTTCAGAGAAATCCTTGTGGCCTGGAGTATCAAGAAGGTGCATGGCACGTTCGTTATATGGAAAAGACATTACAGAGGATGTAATTGAAATTCCACGCTCTTTTTCCATTTCCATCCAGTCAGATTTTGCGTAATTACCTTGCTTACTCTTAACCATACCTACGCTTCGAACAACTTGACCAAACCATAAAAGCTTTTCTGTCATTGTTGTTTTACCCGCATCTGGGTGAGAAATAATAGCAAAGGTCGCTCTTTTTAAATCTTCCATTAAGTCTGTTTCCTAATTTTATAAATTTATGATGCGAAACTGTAACATAGTGTTAATAAATTGAATAGCTTAACTCAAATCTTATTTATTTTTTAAATTTACTTTGTTGAGTCCTTTGTGCATACTTGTGTCAATAAAAATTCTGTAGAGTAGTCAATAATGATAACAATTTAAGGAGTACTGATGAAAGGTTTAAAGTCTTTAATTGGTCTTGTTTGTGTAGGTGCTGTTACAATTAGTACTCATGCTGCGAAGAAACCAAATTTTTTGATTATCTGGGGTGATGATATTGGTGTTGAAAATATATCAGCCTACAGCCATGGTATCATGGGGTACAAGACTCCAAATATCGATCGTATAGCCAAAGAAGGGATGATGTTCACAGACTATTATGCTGAACAATCATGTACGGCAGGCCGTTCGGCCTTTATTACTGGTCAAGCAACTCTAAGAACAGGGCTTTCTAAAGTAGGTCTACCTGGTGCTAAAGCAGGTCTACAAGATCGAGATATTACAATCGCAGAAGTTCTAAAGACGCAAGGCTATGTTACCGGTCAATTTGGTAAGAATCACCTTGGAGATCGTGATGAATTTCTTCCAACAAGACATGGATTTGATGAATTCTATGGAAACCTTTATCACCTAAATGCCGAAGAAGAGCCAGAAGATCCAGACTATCCAAAAGATAAGGCATTCAAAAAGAAATTTGGTCCACGTGGAGTTCTCCATTCATTTGCTGATGGAAAAGTAAAGGATACTGGTCCTCTCACCAAAAAGAGAATGGAAACGGTTGATGAGGATATCGTTAATCGTTCGATTAAATTTATCACAAATGCTGCTAAGAAAAAGAAGCCATTCTTTGTTTGGGTTAATACAACTGGTATGCATTATCGTACACATCCACGTCCTGAAGCTAAAGGTCTTTCTGGGCAAGGTGATTATAACGATGTATTTGTTCAGCACGATATGTACGTTGGCCGTTTACTAGATTCACTAGAGAAGAATAAAGTAAAGGATAATACTTTTGTTATGTACTCAACTGACAATGGAGTTCATTACAATACCTGGCCAGATGCTGGTATTACAAAGTTTAGATCAGAAAAGAATACGAACTGGGAAGGAGCATACCGAGTTCCGGCCCTTGTAATGTTCCCAGGTAAAATCAAGGCCGGAGAAGTTTCAAATGAAATCGTATCGAGTCTTGATTGGATGCCAACAATTGCGACATGGGCCGGTGTTAAAAACCTAAAGAAAGATCTACTCAAAGGTAAGAGAATCGGCAAGAAGAAAGCTAAGCTTCATCTTGATGGATATGATTTATCAAGATACCTCGAAGGTAAGCAGAAGAAATCGCCTCGTAAAGAGTTTATCTACTTAGATGATCAAGGGGTCCCTGTTGCAGTTCGTATGGGGGATTGGAAAGTGGTCTTTTCTGAACAAAGAGCAAAGACAATGGCCCTTTGGGCAGAGCCTTTTGTTGACCTTCGCGTTTCTAAAGTATTTAACCTTCGTCGTGATCCTTATGAGAGAGCAGACCAGAATTCTAATACATACTGGGACTGGATGCAGTATAAAGCGGCCTACGTGTATATGGCCATGGATGTTACAGCTAAGTTCCTCGATACGTTTAAGAAATATCCAGCAAGTCAAACTGCTGACTCGTGGAGCATGAAGGATATTACAAAAAATATTCTTCAACATAATAAAAAGAAATAACTAACTTTCATGTGGCGAACCGCTGGTTCGCCATACATATTTTTGGATTAATCATGTCTGTTATTAATGAATTTCACAATATACAAACTCAATTAAATAACCGAATTATTGGCCAAGAAGAGATAGTTGAAAAGATTATTCTTGCTGTTCTTTGTAATGGAAATGTTCTCCTCGAAGGAAATCCTGGAACTGGTAAAACTACTACAGTTAAACATCTTGCGAGTCTAATTGGCGCTAATTTAGGTCGTATTCAATTTACACCTGATCTACTTCCATCTGACGTTGTAGGTTCGGAGTTGTACTTAACTGATGAGTCAGGCAAGGGACATATCGAATTTAGTAAAGGTCCTGTTTTTAACAACCTTCTTTTGGCCGATGAAATTAACCGTGCTCCTTCGAAAGTACAATCAGCTCTACTCGAGGCGATGGAAGAGAGACAAGTAACGGTTAATGGCCTGACATATAAATTACCGCAACTCTTTATGGTTCTAGCAACCCAAAACCCAATTGAACAAGATGGGACTTATCCACTTCCTGAAGCACAATTAGATCGTTTCATATTCAAACTCATTTTAAATTATCCGAGTAAAGAAAATGAGATGAAGATTATGCAATTAATTAGGGAGCAATATCAAGCACCAGAAGTTAGAAGCATTATTAATGAAGAAACTATTTTTTCTGCAAGAAACGAAATTCAAAAGATTAAGACATCCCCATCTATTGATCAGTATATTGTCGATATAGTTGATGCAACAAGAAGTAGTAATAAACTTCCAATAGAGACACAAAAGTACCTCTCGATGGGCCTAAGTACACGTACATCATTGTCTCTAGATATAGCTGCTAAAGCAAAGGCGTGGCTCTCTGGTAGTGAATTTGTTAACCCTGATCATATTAGGTCTATTATAAAACCTGTACTTAGACACCGTTTATATATCAGTTATGAGGCCATAGCAGATGGTGTGTCGGCAGATAATATCATTGATCAGATCATCGACTCAGTCGCTATTTTGTAATTAATAATGATTCAACAAAACTCGATTTATATTTCTAAGAACTACCTTATGGGACTTAAGTCTAAGGCCGTTAATTTTCGTACTTTTGTCGATCGACCAATTCGCAATAATTTTGTCGGCCGTTTTAGCTCTAAAGTCAAAGGACAAGGTTTGATCTTTGAAGAGATGGATAATTATCGACTAGGTGACGATATTAGAAATATGAACTGGAGGCTTAGTCAAAAGCTTTCTCGGCCAATAGTAAAACGATTTACTGAAGATAAGGAGCGACCTGTCTACCTTGTAGTGGATCAGAGTTCGACTATGTTCTTTGGTTCTACCTATAAATTGAAATCTGTTGTCGCCTGTGAATTGGCGACGATTTCATACTGGAGTGTTGTGGGAAATCAAGATCCCGTTGGTGCGTTTCTTATATCTAATGATGGACATACTTTTATTAAAGCTACAAAATCAACAAATAAGTCGATGGCCATTCTAAGTGAACTTGAGGCCGCGAATCGAAAGCTTGATCTTAACTGCTTGTCAAATAAAGTAGTATTTGTAGAAGAAGCGCTTAAGAGGCTTAGGCATGAAGTAAGTCAAAACTCGTTAATCATCTTTATTTCTGATTTCTTAGAATTTAACGAAGAAGCATTTTCTCAGTTAAAAATGCTTGCGAGTAAGCATGAGTTAGTCATAGGTCATATTGTTGATCAAAATGAAGAGAGGCTTCCCGCCGTCAGTAATTTTGTAATTTCTAATAGCAAGAGAGAGATCTCAATTAATTCTAGAGATCAGAAATTAAGAAATAAATATAAAGAGAATTGGGATGGCCATGTCAATAGACTTTACGAAATATGTCGTAAGTTATCATTTCCTATTTTTACCATTAATACTCATGAAGATATTTTTACTCAATTAAAACAGAGGCGCTTTCATGAGTAAGGCCACTGAAACGATTAATCATGAATATTTTGGAAATCTCTCAATAAAGGGAATTAAAGAAATAGAAGTTAATATGAAACCTGTTTCGATGGCCCCTAAGACTTGGGGATGGTCAGTTTTATCCTTAATTGCTATTGGCCTAATTTTCTATTACATCTATAAAACGCTCTTATACTACAAGAAATATGGAGCTTATGTCAGAGTCTATAAAGGCCTATCAAATGACGATACTATTCAGGATATTTATCTTCTTTATAAAAAAATTTCAAAATTACGTTTCGACTATCGCATTGATGACAGTTTCTTAATAAATTCAGCTATTGGAGAGTATTCTCTGGCCGAACAGGAAAGCTTAAATAAATATCTGTATTATTCTCTTACTTTAGAAAAAAGAGTAGAAGAGAGCTTAAAAAAAAGGATGCTCTACGATATTGGTCTTACGTTAAAAGATCTAAGGAGAAATCATGATTAGTTTTGATTATCCTATGCTCTTCTTAATTGTAGTACTTCCTATTTTTGTGCACTTTCTGATAAGGCCATTTCAGATACGTCAAACATCAGTACGTGTTTCTTTTTTTAATATTGTTGCTCAGTCATTTAGCGATAAACAAAGCTTACATAATATTAGAAAAAGAAAAACTATTCAAACCTCATTATTGATTGTGTCTTGGGTTTTATTTTGTGTTGCTCTTGCAAGACCAGTGATGAGCGGGAAGGAAATTGTTAAAAATATCTCGTCTAAAAGCTTTTATATTGCTCTTGATTTATCTGGCTCAATGAATTTTGAAGATACTCAAAGTGGTCAGACAAGGCTAGATGTTGCTAAAAAGAATATTGTTAAATTTATTAATGAAAGAAAGGACGATTATTTAGGTCTTGTCGTGTTTGGAGACTCTGCCTATCTACAAGCTCCATTGACAAATGATAGAGAGTCCTTGATCTCACTCGTTAATCAATCTAAAGTTGGTATGGCCGGGCTAAGTACTCATTTAGGAGATGCTATAGGGTTAGGGATAAAACGTTTTCGTGGATTAAAGATGAAAGAACGTGTTCTCGTATTACTAACGGATGGTAACGATACCGGAAGTGATATTCGTCCAATTGATGCTGCTAAGATTGCTCGAAGTGAAAATATTAAGATCTATGTCTTGGGCTATGGTGATCCTAAGACAGTAGGTGAAAATAGCCTTGATACTAATACGCTAAAAGAAATTTCTCGACTTACCAATGGACGTTTTTACTTGCCTAGCGATGAAAAACAGCTTGAACAGGCATTTAAAGATATTAGCTCAATTGAAGTACAAGAGATGACGAGATTAACGTTTCTGCCAAAGTATGATCTCTTCTTTATCCCAATTGTTATAATATTATTAATCTATTTGATGACTATTCTTATTATTCTTATCCGCCGCTTTCTTTTACAAAGGAGCGCAAATGTATGAAGCTTTAATGAATATTCAATCATTTTCTCTAAGGTTGATTACTAATATTGATGATTTTCACTTTATAAGGCCCTGGTGGTTAATTCTTCTTCTTTTCGTTACTATATTTTGCTACTTATATCTTAGAAGTAAGAGGATGGGGGAGTTACGTAACTTCTTTAGCGCTGACATATTTAATGCTCTGGTTGTTAAACAAAGAGGTGAGCTTCTAAAAGACCCCCAACTATGGGCACTTGCACTTGCTACTGTCTTAATCATCGCAGTAAGTGGACCTACTTTTGAAAAAGTTCGAACTTCCTTTGATGAGAATGAGTCGAAAACTCTCTTAGTAATTAACCTTTCACAAAGTATGGATGCGATAGATGTGGCCCCCTCTCGTATTGACAGAGCAAAGATTAAGATAATTGATCTTTTAAAATTAAATCAAGGTCCACTCTTTTCTCTTGTTGTAACTGGAGGGGATTCTTTTGAAATTCTTCCTTACACAAGAGATTTTAATATATTAGAGAATTTTATTTCGGCACTTGATACTTCCTTAGTGCCAAATGATCTTTTAAATTTTTCAACTCTTAATGAAAGGTTATTGAATTCATTTACCCCAGGTGCTCAAGCTCAGAATATGATTCTAATTTCTGATCAAATAGATGAAAGTTCAATTCCTATCTTGTCAAAGAATCTAACTGATCTTGATGTAAATCTAATTGTATATGGAGTTGGGAAAGAAGAAGTAGAGTTAGAAAATAATACTTTCTATTCAGGTCATTTAAAAAAGTTGGCCACAATTACTGGTGGTAAGTTTATCGAATACAGTGATGATAATAGTGATATCGTACAAATAAGTGCTCATTTGAAAAGTTATTACCCTTTGGACCGCAATGAAAATCTTCCGTGGCATGATTTAGGCTATTACTTACTCTTTTTTGCGTTGATACCATTTGTAATGTACTTTAGACGTGGATGGATTGCAGTTATCCATTGTTATATTCTATTTGTTTGCATAAATCCTTCAAATGCAAAAGCGTATATTTTACTTGACCCTTTTATGACTGCTGACCAGCAAGGCGCCCTTTTTTTTAAGTTGGGTGATTATAGAAAGGCCGCGATCGAGTATGAGAATCAATATAATAAGGCCGTCTCATATTACTTGGCCGAAGACTTTAAAAATGCTCAACTTTATTTTTCTCAACTTAATGATCCGGCATCAAAATTTGCAAACGCTAACTCTATAGCACATATGGGATACTATCTTTCTGCCCAAGTTGAATATGAAAAAATAATTAAAATGGGTGGGCCGTATGCCAAATATGCTATGGTGAATGCTGAGATCATGAAAAAGCTTGTTGCTGAAATTGATGCAACAAGTTCTGCGCAGAGGGCCGAAGGTGATGAGAAAGCAAAACTATACCGTGAGAAATTCAAAGTCTCACGTGGAGCAGAAGTACTAGATAGAAAAAAACAAGATATTGATGAGTCAAATAAAGTATTAAATATTGACTTGTGGATTAATAAGGTTCACTCGCCCCTTCGAGACTTTATAGCACGAAAAATCGAAATAATATCTCAGGATAATGAAGAGGTAATTGATGATTAAATTAATAACTCTCATTCTCCTTTCTTTCTTGATGCTTTCAAAATATCAAGTCTACGCTGGTGAAAATATTCATGATTATATTGCTTCTGGAGAAGTTAATTTCAAATTTTCCACCAGTGGTGATTTGAAGATTGTTCCTAAACAATTGGTTGTTTTTGACCTCTTAATCAACTACCGTCGCAACCTAGAAGTAAGTGTCTCTGTTTTAGATATTCAATTCTCTAGAGGCCTTGCTACGCAACAGTCGTCAAGAGAACATTTCATAAGAACTTCAGGCCAATTTCTTGAAAAATCTCAGAGTATACAAGTTTTTCCTAGCTATAGTGGAGACCAACAAGTTGAAGGGGTTAAGTTAGGTGTTATAATTCGTAACAAAGAAACAAATCGTGTTAGTCGGAGTGAACTTATTATTGATGGCCCTCAATTCTCAGTTGAGGCAGTTGATAAAGATTATGATTTTGTCGCAAATAATGTTGAAGAAAGCCTGATTTTATTAGGTGAAAAAACAAAAGGACAAGATGCATTCGTTTACGAGTATAAGATTGAGGCACATAATACAAGTGTTGCTCTCATTCCTGAGTTTCGATTTGAAAAACAGGATAACGTTTTCTTTTATTATGATATCTTAGAAAAGACTGATCGATTTGATCGCGGGGCAGCTAAGTCTATCTTAAGACAAAAGATTACTGTCATCTTTAATCGTGGTGGCAACGTTAAACTTAACCCTTCTAAAATTCATTTTTATGATCTAGAGAATATGGAGGTCGCTTCAAGCGAGCTCGTAGAATTATCTGTTAAACTAGGTGGATTCTACTTATCTAATAAGCTAAAATTATCTATTGTTGCTATAGTCATTGTTATAGTATTTCTCTTTTATTTGATAAGACTAAACCTTGAATCATTTCTTTATTTTTATCACTCCATTCGCCAAGATCTAGAAAGTCGTCGTATATTAAAAAAAATTATCAATAATCGTGATTCAGCTGGTCTTATTAACTACTTATATCGATTTGCGCATGAGGCCAACGAGCTCTCTCTAATTTCATTCTTCAAAAAATATGATATTGATGGCGCTAGTATCTCTAATGAAGAGGCCGTTGTTGGTTTGAAACTTCTTTATACTGATCTTTTTTCAGGGAGTAGGCCTTCAGAGGATTATTGGCCATTCTTTAGAAAATTAACGCTAAAGAAAACCTTGTTGAAGGACAGATTTAAGTATGAGAATAGAATAAGTGAGCTCAACTAGTGTATAATTTACTAAATTTGTTTTTCCTATCCATTATAACTCTTTTAATAACTTCTTGTTTTTCAAAAAAACTAGAGGTGTCAAATTTTGACCCGGGTAAAATTTCATATCAAGAGTTAAAAATAAATAACGATCCTTCTACCTGCTTTCAATGTCACGAAAATATCTCAACTCAATGGCAGTCTTCAGACCATTTCCATTCTATGAATAAAGTAAGTGAGCAGTCAGTTAAAGGTGATTTTAATAATCGAAGCTTTAAGGCCAATAAGACAATTTACAAATTTAAAAATAATAATGATCATTTTTATATATCAATTGATGGAGTTGATTTTAAAGTTCTCTATACATTTGGCCATTACCCTTTACAGCAATATGTTATTGATTATGGTAAACAGGGTAAATTTCAAGTCGCACCAATTGCGTGGGATATAGAAGAAAAAAAATGGTTTAATACACTAAGTGAAGTTGAACAACGAAACCCTCATCTAAGTGGTTCTTTAAAGTGGGATAATCGAGTAAATAATTGGAATAATCGTTGTGCTAACTGCCATTCAACAGGCCTTGATAAGTCCTATGATATTAAGTCTGATTCTTATAAGACTAAGTATTTGAGCGAAAATATTTCATGCTTCTCATGCCACGGCGATGCCTCAACACACTTAAAGTGGGCAAGGATGCCTCTAGCCGATAGGGATCAGAATCTTACAAATAAAGGCTTTTGGCGTAATCCTTCAAAAGGTTATCAAGAAATTATTCCGGCAAAAGACGGTGGTAAACATACGTATATTACACAAGGTGATGCAAACACTACTTGTCTTACGTGCCACAGTTTAAGAGAAGATATATCAACTCATTCTGATTTTGCAGGAGATTTCTTTAATCAATTTTCTTTAACGATTGTTAATGATGGCCAATATCATCTTGATGGCCAACAACTTGAAGAAGCTTTTGTTGGAGGCTCATTCCTTCAATCAAAAATGTTTCATAAAGGAGTGAAATGTATTAATTGTCATAATCCACATAGTGGCAAGTTAAAGAAAGATGGGAACTCTCTGTGTCTTCAATGTCACGATTTATCTTATGAGAAATATGATCATCATAAGCATAAAGAGTCGAGTGCAAGCTGTGTTGATTGTCATATGCCAAAGAAGGCATTTATGGGAGTTGATATGAGGGCAGATCATAAATTTGTGATTCCTAGGCCAGATTATTCGCTTAAGTACAATATCCCAAATAGTTGTACTAATTGTCATGGTGATATTTCTAAAGAGAAAATGAATACAATGTTTCAAACGAAATTCACGAAGCTTAAAACTAGAGATTCGCTCTTAGAGATCATTGGAGAAATGAAGAAAGGGAACTTCGATAATAAAAAGAAACTTCTCTCATATATCAATAATATTAAGATGCCTGAGATGAGAAGAGCATCTGCAATTGTGTTGCTAAGAGAGTTTCCTAGTATGAAGAAGAAGGATTATGAAACTTTATTAACGAGTGATTCTATTCTAATCAAGAAGGCAACTCTTGAGTTACTTCTTAACTTTCCAGATATTTCACAAGTCCAAGATTCTATTGTTAAGATTGCTAAGCAAGGACCTAAGTCACTTTCTTTTTCGGCAATTTACTTACTCGCTACTCATGGGTTTGATTTTAAGAGTACTACTGGTAAGGAGTTAAAGCCTATCTTAGATGCTTATCTTACTCTACTTGAACTCCATAGTGATGCTCCTGATAATATTCTTAAACTTGCAACACTTTCTCGATTTGGCCTATTTCCAGAAAGTCCAGCTGAGCTTTTAGAGGCATCAATTAAAAAGTATCCGCACTTTATACCGGCCTATATAAACCTAGCGGATCTACATCGTTCAATTGGAAATGAGGCACAGACTGCAAATATTCTTAATCAAGGTCTTGTCGTAAACCCTCAAAATACTAGTGTCCTCACGGCCTTAGGGATGCATTATACAAGGCTAGGAGATTACCCAAAGGCATTAGATTACTTTAGATCTGGAAGTGAGCTAGATAGCGATAATGCTTATTATCACTACCTTTATATCCTTACTTATAAGCAAATTTATGGAGCTAAACAGGCCTTAACTAAGGCCAAGGCACGGGAATCAAGTTATGAAGATTCTTTTCTCTATAATCAGCTGTTATTTGCACTTAGTGTTGAGTTACAGGATATAGAGAATACGAAGTTTTATAGTAAGAAAATAAATCGCTTTAGACAGTAATTGTAATAAAATTACTGTAAGAATAGGATTAGAACTATTAATCTTTAAGTTTTCTTAATAGGACTTATTAGGTCAACAAACTACTTTTGTAATATTTACACGTGCAAAAATGATAGGTTGTAACATCTAAAATCGCGTCGTATAAACCACTCATTAATGTAGCAGGGATTGATGAATAAACATATCGATAAAGTTGTGTTGTTGTTCTTTGTTCCCCAAATTCGTGTTAAATTTCGTGTTGTTGTTATTCTCGAATTATTCGT
This sequence comes from Bacteriovorax sp. BAL6_X, assembly GCF_000443995.1. NCBI lineage: Bacteria > Pseudomonadati > Bdellovibrionota > Bacteriovoracia > Bacteriovoracales > Bacteriovoracaceae > Bacteriovorax > Bacteriovorax sp. BAL6_X. Next base: position 24,237 of record NZ_AUMC01000008.1, on the reverse strand, counting down.
ATGTTTTTCAATCTCTGCTACACCTAATATATATAAAGGCCTGCATTGCAGGCCTTTTTTTATTGCTTTAATTCATTGTGTTTTTCTTGAATCATCTTAACAACTTCGAGTGTATCCTTGTAGCGTAGTCTCTTAGGTGAAACTTCATCGCTTGGTAGTTCCCAAAGCTTGTCAAGTTCGCGGTAGAATTTAAGATTTTTATTTGCCCAGACTTCGTCAACTTTACTTACTGCCGTAAAGTGAGGTGCTGTTTGAAGAACTTCTGGAGAATCTGAAAGGACGTTCTTGATTGCTACTAGTACTTCTGTAAAGTCATCTAACTCTTTCTTTGTAAAAGACTCTGTTGGCTCAATCATAAGTCCAAAGACTTCTGGGAAAGCAACTGTTGGTGCATGGAGACCAAAGTCAAGGAAGAGTTTACCAACTTTTGCAATAACTTGGTTTTTTAGAGTTCCAGATTTCTCAATATGAGCAAACATATCATCACTTAATGTAATGATGAATTCATGCATACGTGGTGTTTCATCTGCTCCATGTGGAAGCATTGGATAAACATCTTTTAGTTTTTGGAAGAGGTAACGAGCACTAAGAACTGCAATCTGTGACATTGTTACAACACCATCTTGGCCTAAGGCCTTAAGGTATGTGTAAGCACGTACTTTGTGAGCAACATTTCCATCGTGACGGTGAAAATCTCCAATACACTTTGGTGCGCGAACTTTCTTATATGATCCGTTTGCTAATTTTTCAATTTGAGTACCTGGGATGTAATCAACAAGCTTGTTACTTACAGCAACAATAGCATCTCCTGGGCCACCTCCACCGTGTGGGATGGTCCAAGTCTTATGGAGATTGTTGTGACAAGCATCAACACCTAATTTTTCAAGTGAAACGATCCCTGCAATAGCATTCATATTGGCACCGTCCATGTAGACTAGTCCGTCTACAGAGTGGATTAGGTCTGCTACTTCTTTAAAGTTTTCTTCAAAGATACCTGCTGTATTTGGATTTGTTACCATTATACCAGCAATTCTCTCACCATCAGATTTAATAATCTCTTTTAATTGCTCAAGATCGATCTGTCCTCTTTCATCTGCATCTAAAGTAATGATCCCGACTTGTTTACCATCAACTTTTCCAGGGACAAATCCAGCTACCGCAGCTGTTGCTGGGTTTGTTCCGTGAGCAGAGCGTGGTATGAGAATAACATTTTTCGTGTCTGCATTTCCTCTGTCTGCATGGTAGGCCTGAAACATTTTGATTCCAACGAGCTCTCCTTGAGCACCTGCAACTGCTTGAGTTACAAGCCCAGGAAGTCCTGTAATGGCCTTGAAGTCTTCTTGAATATGATAAAGTAACTCAAGTGTTCCTTGCGTATATTTATCGTCTAAGTCTGGGTGCGCCTTTGTAAAGCCAGCAAGTCCTGCTGCCCAGTCATTAACGTAAGGGTTATATTTCATTGTACATGAACCAAGTGGATAGATGGCGTCATCTGGAGATACGTTTAAACTACCACACTTGTCATAGAATGCTTTAACTTCATCAGTTGTGAAAGTAGCAATTCCTGGAGCATCTTCTCTTATATAAGTTTGAGGGATCTCTGGCATAAAGAATTCGGATTCACTATTTGCTACGAAGTTTTTATTAAAGAGTGCAATTAAATTGTCTAGCTCTACTTGTGTGTGTTGATCACCAAAAGAAACTTTTAAGAGATTTCCTTCTAGGTTATGGCGGCCACTAATATCTTTTCCCGCAACTAGCTCTTCACTTGAAGCAAGAACTTCATTTACTTTCTTGTTAAGTTTTAGAACAACTTCATTGAAGTATGGAGCATCAAATGCAAGTTCCACTCCGTCTAGGTGTAGAATATTTGATAAGAAGTATTGAGTGTTTTGACGTGCTGTCGCTAGCTTTTCAGCTAAGCCTTCATCTCCTAGTGCTAAAAGTGCCGCACCTGCAATTGATGCAACAAATGACTGGTTAGAGCAGATATTACTTGTGGCCTTCTCACGGCGAATATGTTGCTCACGTGTTGACAGAACCATGGCAAGACATTCTTGATTATTCATATCAACAGCATTACCTACGTAGCGCCCAGCTGTTTGACGAATCTGATTCTTATTAGCGTCATTAAAACGAATTCCGAAAATTCCTAGTCCTGGGCCACCGTAGTTAGCATCTAGGCATAGGTGTTGACCTTCTCCAACGATCATCGTTGCACCGGCCTTGTCACTTCCGTACTCACTTGGCTTTTTTAAACCACCTTTAGCAAGTAGCATAGGATCAATGATCGCAATTGAGAATACTTCATTGTCACGACATAAGTCAGTTAAGGCATCGACATCTTCTAGTAGTCCAAGTGAGTTTACTTGACCAAAAGCAAATGTTGCAATTTCTTTATCGCTTTCAAGTATTTCTTTAACTCTATCAAAGTCTGTTAATCCGCTTTCTTTATTAATTGGTGCCCAAATAATTTCTAGACCTGTGTGAGCAGCATTTGTTTCCAAAACACTTCTATCTTGTGGATAGATTGCTTCACTTACTAAGACTTTTGTTTTCTTACGTGCTAGACGAACACCAGTTTTAAGTGCTTCAAATAGACAAGTCGACCTGTCATAAAGTGAAGAGTTAACTGCCTCAAAACCAGTCAGTGCACTAATTGCACTAGAATAAATCCAAAGTGTATTAAGTGTACCTTGTGATCTTTCAGGTTGATATGGCGTATATGCCGTTGTTAGTCCTCTAATATTACAAACGTAAGGAACAATCTCATGAATCTTAAATTGTGGAAGTCCATCACCTAGAAAATTAGTAGGGATCTTATTCTTCTTTGATAATTCATCAAGGTTAGTAACTAGCTCATCATAGCTAAGGCCTTTCTTTAATGGAATTTTTGATGAAAACTTCACGTCATCACTAATGTGAGCGAAAAGTTCTTCTAGTGTTTCTAGACCAAGCTCGTTTAACATTAGCTTAATTTCTTCATCACTTGCACTGATATAATTCTTTGCTAGTTCACGATTTAGATCACCAGAGTTTACTTTTAAATTTCTTGGATCAAAACCAAGTTTCTCAATAGTTGAGTTTAATACGTCTTGTGTGTGTGACATCTATTCTCCGTATGTGTTATATCTAGATAAATTAATTCTAAAGTATGTATTTACGAAAAGTATATATAGCATAGAAAGAACAGGCCATCTACTTGATTTTAATATGAATGAGACTTCGCTAAAGACTAAAATTGATATTGTAATAGAAGACACAATCGGAAAAGATTTTCAATTAGAATCTCTGAATCAAGCGCTGCGTAATTATTTACAAGAACTCTCTTGTCATGAGTTATCGTTTCAACTACATAATTCGAGCGAATCGCTAAGTGGTGTTTATTTAACCTGGAAAGATGACGAACTATGTCTCTTTGACCCACACAGACAAGCATTGCTTAAGCTCGATTGGGCCGGGGAATTACAAACTCATTTGAAGAGAAATTATGCTGTCACAAAAGAGCCACTTTTTCGCGCCCTGAAGCTTAAGGGGGGCGATATTGAACATAATAAAGTTATTGATGCGACTCTAGGCACAGGTAAGGATGCTTGCTTGCTTTTAAGTTTTGGCTGTCAGTTAGAGTGTTTTGAAAGAAATCCTTATGTTTTTGGGCTTGCTCTTTGGGCCTATCAAAAGGCCTTAAGTAGTGAAGATCATAAGATTAGGCTCATTTTCAATAACTATATGAAGATTAATTTTGGACAGGCCACTATTGCACAGGCCCCTGTTGGTTTTGAACGTTGTTTCTATGACCCAATGTATGAAATGACAAAGTCAAAGGCCAAGAGTGCACTAAGTCGAAAAGAGATGGAGGTCTTTAAGGATTTAGTAGGCAAAGACGTCGATCAGGATCAATATTTATGGTCGTTATGTGCCAAATTTTCTTTAGTTTGCTTAAAGAGACCAATCAAGGCAAGTGAGGCTAAGATACCTGCAGATTGTAAGCATCAAAAGGTTGTCTATACAGGTAAATCAACTCGCTATGAGCGCTACTTTCTCCCTTAATTATCTTAAGAAATCATAGTCTTTTAATAAAGTTGTTGTTATTATTTCAAGCGCTTAGTAACACAAACTCAAATTAAAGGAATTTCATGGATATCGTTATTTCTCCAGCGAAGAAACTTAATTTTGATCACTCAGAAATTAGTGTTGCTCAAGGTGTTAATCTTGAGAAACCTGCTTTTATGAAAGAGGCCACGCAGCTTGCAACAAAGATGGCTAATTTTGAAAGTGCTGATCTTTCAAAAATGATGAAATTATCTAAGGCCCTTGCTGACCTAAATGTTGATCGTTTTAATAATTTTAAGAAAACTGCTGACTTCGGTGCTGCAATCTTTAGCTTTGCAGGAGATACTTACCAAGGTTTAAATGCAAGTGAACTTAAAAAGAGTGAGCTTAACTATGCTCAAAAACACCTCAAAATCTTATCTGGACTTTATGGTGTGCTTTCACCTTTTGATGAACTACGTGCATACCGCTTAGAGATGGGGACGCGAATTAATGGAGAAGGGCTAACTAATCTTTATAATTTTTGGGGCGAAAAGATTGTTGAGAAAATCAATGCTGACGCTAAGGCAAATAAATCAAAATATCTAGTCAACCTTGCTTCTGAAGAATATTTCAAGAGTGTAAAAAAAGACAAGCTTGTCCCTGAGCTTGTTAACGTACGCTTCTTAGATTTTAAGAATGGCCAATATAAAGTGATCTCCTTTAATGCTAAAAGGGCGCGCGGAATGATGGCACGCTTTATCATCGAAAATAAGATAAAGGATATTGAAGACTTAAAAACATTTAATACAGCTGGTTATAAGTATGCTGATTTCGATAAAGCAAATAATGAATTAATTTTCAAAAGAAAAGAGTCATAAATATAAAGGATTAAGTATGAAGAAGTTTGATGTATATGGAATGGGAAATGCTCTCGTCGATATGGAATTTAAAGTTAAGGACGAATTCTTAGCTGATCATCTTATTGAAAAGGGACTGATGACTCTTGTTGAAAAAGAGAGACAAGATCACCTTCTTTCAGCGCTAGAGGGAAGTAATGTTGGCCACTCTCGTGCATGTGGTGGCTCTGCTGCAAACACTATTATTGGTGCAACTCAGTTGGGTGCAAAAACTTTTTACTCATGTAAAGTAGCACAAGATGAAACAGGAGAGTTCTATAAGAATGACCTGTTAGCGAATGGAGTTAAGTCAAATATTGAAAATGGCCTATATGAAGGTGAAACTGGAAAGTGCCTTGTTATGATCTCTGAAGATGCAGAGAGAACAATGAATACTTTCCTCGGTACAACAGCAACTTACTCTGATGAACAACTAGATTTATCGGCCCTTTCTGATAGTAAGTGGTTATATATGGAAGGCTATCTAGTAACTGGAGAAGCTGGAATTGCAGCTTGCCAAACAGCAAGAGATTTCGCACGTAAAAATGATGTTAAAGTTGCTCTTACATTTTCTGATCCAGGGATTGTTGGATTCTTTAAGGACGGTTTCAAAGAGATGATTGGAGAGCAGAAGCTTGATCTTCTGTTTTGTAATGAAGAAGAAGCTAAGTCATTTACTGGATTAGATAATATTGAAGATGCATTCAGTGCTCTTAAGGAAGTTTCAAATACATTTGCAATTACTGCTGGTGCAAAAGGTGCATACCTTTTTGACGGAAGTGAGCGTATTAATGTTTCATCTCCAAAGGTTGAGGCAATCGATACTAATGGTGCAGGTGACTTATTTGCAGGTGCATTTCTTTATGGAATTACAAACGGCTTAAATTATGAACAAGCGGGAACTCTAGCTTGCGCCTGTTCAGCTAAACTTGTTACTCAATATGGGCCACGTTTAGAAGCTGAAACAACGAAATCAATTTTAAAAGAAGTATTATAAAAGGTGTTACATGACAGATTTAAAGCGTATTGAATTAAAAGAATTATTTGATCGTTCTAGTGACTTTATTGGCACACAAGTTGTAGTTAAGGGTTGGGTTCGCTCAGTTCGTAAGTCTAAGAAGTTTTCTTTCATTGTTTTAAATGATGGGTCTTCTCAAGATCTTCTGCAAATTGTTGCAGATGCTGATATTGAAAATTATGACGCTCTTTCAACGATGCTAACAGGTACTTGTGTCAGTATCACGGGTAATGTTGTTGAGTCTCAAGGTAAGAACCAAACAATTGAGATGCAAGCAGTTACTGGTGAGGTAATCGGTGCTGTTGATGAGTCTTACCCTCTACAGAAGAAGGGGACTTCTCTTGAGCACTTAAGAGACATCGCTCACTTAAGAGTTAGAACAAATCTCTTTGGAGCGGTATTTCGTGTACGTCACGCACTTGCAATGGCCACTCATAACTTCTTTAATGAGAAAGGGTTCTTCTATCTAAACTCACCAATTATTACTGCTGTTGACGGTGAGGGTGCAGGGGAGATGTTTAATGTTTCAACTCTCGATAAGAATACTCCACCTAAAACAGATAAAGGTGAAGTTGATTTCACTAAGGACTACTTTGGGCGTGATGTTTCTCTTTGTGTTACTGGGCAGCTTGAAGGTGAGTGCCACGCACTAGGGCTTGGTAAGGTATATACTTTTGGGCCAACTTTTAGATCTGAAAACTCAAATACAAAACGTCACCTTGCTGAATTCTGGATGATCGAGCCAGAGGTTGCTTTTGCTGATCTTGATGATGTTGCAGAACTTGCAGCCGATTATATTAAGTATATGATTGACTATGCTTTCACTCATTGCCGTAAGGAACTTGAGTTCTTATATAAAATGCCATTTACAGATGTTGATGCTTCACACTTTGATACTCTTGCAGCTGTTCGTGACGGTGAATTTAAGAAAATCACTTATACTGAGGCAATTGATATTTTAAATGCATCTGGGCAGAAGTTTGAATACCCGACAAATTGGGGAGATGAACTTCAAACTGAACATGAGAAATACTTAACAGATATTCACTTCAAATCTCCTGTTACAGTTACTGATTACCCGAAGACTTGTAAGGCCTTCTATATGAAGCAAAACGACGATGGAAAAACAGTACGTGCTATGGACGTTCTTGTTCCTGGAATTGGTGAGTTAATTGGTGGATCTCAGCGTGAAGAGGACCTTGATAAATTAACAAAGCGTATGGATGAAATGGGAATGGAGAAAGAAGGGTACTGGTGGTACTTAGAGCTTCGTAAGTTTGGTTCTGCTCCGCACTCTGGTTTTGGCCTGGGCTTTGAAAGAGCAATTATGTATATCACTGGTATGAGCAATATTCGTGATGTTATTGCCTTTCCTCGAACACCAGGAAATTGTGACTTCTAATAATCATAATTTGATTATCTTTATACCGGGGCTTAATCAGGCCCCGGCATCTTTTATCTTTTCAAACCCAAATGTTAAATTTCTTTGCCTTTCTTTTAATAAGAAAATGCGCCCTAATCTCTCAAATGATCTAAAACAAATTAGAAAGATTTTTAAAAATAATTCAAAGAGTGTGGTGATTGCTCACTCTATTGCTGCTCTTTTAATTGAGTGGCTCATTCAAAATGAAAACTTAGATATAAGGGATAATAAACTAATTTATATGGCACCTGCTTTTTATCCACCAACTATATTGGCGAAGATTGTTAAAGTTTCTGCTAGGGGAGTCTTAAGTCATTTGCCTGTTCCTTCACTTGCTCCACCTAAATCTCGTGCACGTTCGTATGTTGAGTTAAGTATTTACCGTGAAATTCTGGTCTTGAATGAAGGAATCGCACTCTCTAAGTGTACTGCAGATGTGATCGTGGATCAAAGAGATGAGATGCTGAATATTAAATATTTAAAGGGAATCTCTCAGCTAGAAGTAGTGAGGGAAAACCAATTCCCTCACCATCGCTGTTATACTTCTTTAAAAAGAATTATTGATTAGGTTTATTTCCTGAAGAGTCAGGTTTTGCTTTTGTCTCTCCAGAAGGCTTTCGGTAGTTCCCACCCTTCGATTTATTGCGGTTTTTATTTTTATTGCGATTTGGCCTTTGTTGTCTATCTTGTTTATTGGCCTCTTTATTATCCGCTCTTGTCTCTTGCTTGCCATCTTGTTGGGCCGATTTCTTGTCACCACGTCTATTCGTTGGGCGTCTTCTAGGGCGGTTATTGTTATGATGCTTCTTCTCTACCTTTTGCTTAGGTATATTGTCTGATTCATCTTCTGTTGAATCGAGAGGGATTTTTTCAATTTCTTCATCATCGTTACTGCTATTGTCTTCATCATCAAGTAACTCGTGTGCGTCTTCTTCTTCATCATTGTCAGTGTCATTATTTAGACTTTGGAGGAAGGCCTGCTTTCTTAGGCGTAATTCTTCTTCTAGTTCTTCAATTCCAATAATTGTTGAAGTTTCTTTTGTAATTGATTTAAACTCTGTAGGAAAACTCCACTCTTTTGGTGGACGACAACGTCTTTTGTCGAATTGATTCTTATAGTAGCGGCGTATATAACCTCTATCCGTAAGCATTTCAAATTGTTCTAGTAGAATATGTAGTTTTAGAACTTTTCCAATGTCACCATTTTTTGCTCTAATATATGAGCCTTCACCTGGCAGGAATTCTCTTTTATTCGTGTAAACATCATCTTCATACTTAATGCAACATTTTACTTGCCCACAGACACCGTTGATCTTTGAAGGAATAAGGGCAAGGTTTTGATTCTTTGCCATTTTTATTGAAACATTACCGTAGTTTGTTAGGAAGTATGAACAACAAGTTTGAAGTCCACAGGCTCCTGTTGCGCCTAGTGCTGCAGCACGATCGCGAACTGAGATTTGACGTAATTCAATTCTCATTTTGATTTCTGCAACAAGGTCCTTAACAAGGTTTCTAAAATCGACACGCTCTGGTGCAGTAAAATAGAATACGGCCTTCTTACCAAATTGAATAAATTCAACGTGAGTAAGATTCATGTTAAGGTTATATTTTTCGATGAGACGAAGACAGACAATTTCTGCTTCATTCTCTTTTTTCATATAGCTTTTTTGCTCGTCGATATCTTCTTGTGTTGCAACTTTAGAAATTGAACGTATAGGAAGCATCGATTTATCAAAGGTAACATCATATGGGAATGAGTTGATATAGCCAACAGTCATGCCTCGGTCGCTCATTGCTATTACTTTTTGGCCGTAGGTGAATTTTCTCTTACCAAGTAAGAAAGGCTGACTTTTAGCATTTCCTGGAAAGCGAACTCTTACCATTGTCAGAGTCTGACCTTCCTCAAATTTACCTTCTTGCTCTTTTGCAAGTTTGTCATCGTGCTTATTGAATTTATTAACTTTCTTTTTATCACCTGACTTATCATTGTCACGTGATTCAGATATATCTTGTTGATCTTGGTTCGTCATTTTGTCCCATCAATTATTTTTGAGTAGCTTTAATTGTCGTATTATTGGTAGCTTATGTCTAGCCAAATTGCATTAAATCACAAGTTGAAGTAGGCGAGCAAGTCGTGATTTAGATGATCCATTGAATGGTATCTCAAAAGTGGAGTCTTTTGTTGCTTGAAGGCAAATCTGAGCGTCCTGGATGCTGTATTTAGTGCTTTGATTGATATGAGAAGCAATAAGGTGATGAATATTGGCCTCACGCGTAGGGCCTTCTTTTATTAGTTCTCTTAATTCGTCTAGTTGTAAATTGTTGCGTTCAATCTTAGTTAAAACTGCGACTAATTGCTCATCTTCGCAATTTTTTGCGACAAATTCTCTAAAGCTTAGTTCTTGCACTAATTTGCTTTGTGAGTCATTTTTGTCGAGTATATTAATCTTGATTGTTCGAGAATCTATTGTTGCCAGAGTTTTTTCATCATTTGACTTGATGAAAATAAAAATATGGCCTTCCGGTGGTTCTTCGAGTGTTTTAAGAAGTTTGTTTGCTAGAATTTGTGTGATCTTTTGTGATTGCTTAAAAATAGAGAATGAATATTTTAGTTTAGATGGCCTAAATCGAATAAAGTTGAAGAATTCTTCGATACTATCATCTGTTACTTTATAAGTTTTTTGATCAGTGGAGACAAAGAGGATATCTTCATGGCCACGCTCAAGGACTTCTCTGGTATGGCCAAGCTCCCAATTATTTTCATAAGCTAGAATATTGATAATGAAGTCATTTACCCAGTTCTCAAGTAGTGCATCTTTTTGAGAAACTTCGCTGTGGCCTCCTGTTTGAAGGGTATAGAAGTGGGCAAGTTTACTTTCTTTGTAGCGAGCAAATAGTGCATTAAGTGCAATATCTTTATTATCCATTAATAATCGTTTCAATTTCTTGGATTAGTTTTTGAGTAACGACTTCCAGTTGTGCACTTCCATCAATCGTTGCAATTCGATTAGAAAAGATCTGAGCACAATAGTCATAACCTTCGATAAGGTCTTGGTGGAAGCTATTATCACGGGACTCAAAATAGTCTTTCGGCATATTTCTTAAGCGTTGCCTCTCTAGTGACTTTTCTAAGTCAATTCTTAGATAGAAAGTCTTATGAGGAACAATATTTAAAGGAAATTTTGAGTGGATATTTAATATATAATCTGGGCCAAGCTTTCGAGCAACACCTTGGTAGGCGATTGAGCTATCAAGAAAACGATCACAGATAACAACTGTATTAGGTGTTTCCAACTCTTTGAGGATAAGAGCATTGAGGTTTTGAGCACGTGCGCTAGCAAACAGGTGTGCTTCGGCGGCAGGGTGTAGCTCAGTATTTGATGTTAAGATAGCTTGTCTTAGCTTCTCACCAAATGCTGTCCCTCCTGGTTCACGAATAACAATAACGTTAAAACCCTTTTCTTCGAGGTAGTCTTTGATTTTAACAATTTGAGTTGATTTTCCAGAGCCTTCAATTCCTTCAAAACTGAAAAAGAATGATCCAGGGAAGGCCGCCTGGCGAAATACGTTAGTTAGTTGTGCGATATCTTTAGTGTGTTCCATATGTTAAAAGTAACATAAGTAATCAATTATTGACTACATATTCTTTTAATTTTTATAGTCACAACTTACTAGAATTGTTCACCTTCGACAGCATCTTCTGGTGTAAAGTCGTCATTATATGCCTCATTATCATCAGGCATTGAACCTGCTGCAGGTGAGCGATCAAGATACTCATCTACAATTTCTCGTGCCGCATCAAGTTCGTCGTAGTTATTTAATTCCTGTTCTTGAGGATCAAAAGTTTCCTTTGAAATCCTTTCGCGCACAGGATCTAGTTCTAGTGCTTCATTGGCATCGTCAAAGATTACCTCTGGTGCAAGATCAGCTGGGTCCATAACAGTATCTTGCATTTTTCTATCTGCTAGAAAGTCTGCTTTTCCAATTGGATCATTTCCTTTTGATATCTGACGCTTTGTTTTTGATTTCTTTTTAAAGGCATTAGGTATTTCTCTTTTTTTGGTAACGGTTCTTGATGTTCTTGTTGGTGCCTTCTTCTGCTCCTGTGCAGCAGGTGTGCGCTTTGTTTGAATTCTTGATGATTTCTTGGCCTTGGCCACTGGTGCATCTGGTGTTCCTGATAGTTTGCTAAAGACAAAGAAGACGGCAACCACAAGTACAAAGCTTGTGGCAAATGTTCCTAGTCGAATCATTGTTGCAGGATCTGATTTTTCTTTTTGTTCAAAATCATCTATTGATGCCTTATTTGGATTTAGCTTTTGGTTTCCAATATAGGCCAAGTCATAAATAAACTCTCGATCATCAGAATCTTTCTTTGCTAGTGCCATGGCCTTGTCTGCATCAAGAATTGAATTTTTGAAAATATGACCTTGAGGTGAGTCTGGTAAGCTTTCATTAGTACGACTTCTACGATCGAAGACTTCAAATTCATGAATTGTTCCCCAGCTTTGACCTTGATCAACAGAAATAAAGTCTGTGAATAGTAATTCAAGTGAATCAAGCATTGCTATGATTTCACTGCTTTTATATGGGCCATCTTTCTTATTATTCTTTAAAATGAAGAATTGGTCATCCTCATCAATTTGGAATTCTTTAATTATCTCTGGCCTTCTTCTCTGAAAGAGAGGATGTGCCGTGATCATGCTCCATTGTTCTTCAAGCATGTTTTTTACATAAACTGATTGATTAAAGAGAGAGTAGTCCTCGATAAACTCCTTAAGATCTTCTTGCCAAAATGGTCCAAGTTCCTTGTCCCCATCTTTGATAAAGTAGACTTCATTAGGCTCATAGAGGCCTCCTGAAATTTGATCGTTCGTCAGTAGGTATTCAGTAATCTTTTTCTTTGTACTTGTGGCCATATTTCCTCAAACCCTGATTAGATTAGTCACTTTCTATCTGGTTTATCGGAATTTTTTGCCTGCAGTTTAATAAAGTCTTAAAAAAACAAAGCCGACTTATAAAGTCGGCTTTGTAAGTATTTAAAATGGAGTAATTTATTAAAAAACCGGGAAGTATGCTGAGACAACTAAAGAGGCATTCTTTAGTGTTCCATCAATGAAGTCTGGATCCTCACCTCTGAAATCAACTGGCTCAAGGGCCAGAGATGCTGAAAGTGAACAGATTGGGAACGAATATCCAATTTCAGGTGATATTGAAAGTGTTTCACTCTCTCTATTACCAGTCTTTCTCTTTGTTCTGTAATAGTCAATTGTCATTGCTGTATACCACTTGTCGTTGATGTAATAAGTAGGTGCAATGGCCGCATAGTAGTTTTCTACAAAACCTGAAGTTCCAGTATTTCTGATATAGCTTTCATAGAACGCATAAGTTCCAATTTTGAAGTTATCAGTAACTTTTTTTCCACCAATTAAGTAAAGGCGAGCTTTTGCATCATACCCAGAGCTCTCTTGAGTAGCTTTTGGGTACCAGTAGAATCTAGTTTGTGCATAAAGGTCATAGCCGTGCTTTTCGTTAGTTAGGATTTTCTTAACATAAAGACGTGCTTGTGTTGCACCGTATTGTTGGTGGATAGTACGACTACCATCTTTGTTTTCTTGAGCTTTTGTAAAGTCTGTCTTCCAGTAAGGAACGACTTTGACAGCAAAAGTTTTATTAATATTGTAACCTAGGTACAAGTAGTTGTAGAAACTGTAGCCATTAATTGATTTTTTAAAGTTATTTGAACCTTCAACTAGGTATTGCATATTAAAGGGTGAATCCTTTAATTTTTGGTACCAAGAAGTTCCTGTTGATGCTTCTGAAGTTGTTGCTGCGTCAGTTGACGATGCACTTGTTGAAGCGCTCGAGCTTGAAGATGGCACTGATACTGAAGTCGATGACGTTGCGGCCATCGTATTCACTGCCACGAATGCAATAAATGCTCCCTTTAAAATTCCCATTTTCTCTCCCTCTTTCTTATAGACTAACGATAATCGAATTTTTTTTATTGAATTGCAACAAATGATTGTAATTTACGCGTTTAATATTTCAGTCTGTAAGAACATGTCAGAAAAATATGCTTATTCTGCTTATTTGGTGTCAAATGGACATTCTTTTGACTTCAATATTAGAAAAAACCTCATTATAATATACCTATGTTATTGATTTTTCTTATTCAGGCCATTGTAAGAGTTACGCTCTATCCGTTATTTATCGCGTTGTATCTTTTGAAAGTAGCTCCTTTCTACGCTCGAGCCTCTTTTGAGAGGCGAAATTACCATGATGAAGGTTGTAGACCTTTTGCTAGGTTTGGCAAAAAGGCCCATTGTGTCTTTCACTTTTCTAGTGAGGGGGAATTTGAGCAGATTAGGCCCTTGAGTGATGAGCTAATTTCCTTAGGCAAGAATATTGAGTTAATCTTCACTTCACCAAGTGTTGAGCACAAGGTGATAGAATACTATCAAGCTAACCGTGAGAATGTGCGCTACTTACGTTTGCCTCTTATGATCTACTTCCCACTTCTTTCGCGTCAAAATATTATTGCCTGGTCTAGCGCTAATAAGATGATGATGGTTCGCTACGACTTTTTTCCTGAGCTATTATATCTGGGTTCTAAAATGAGTGAGTTTATCTTATTTTCTGCTACTGTTAAAAGTTCACGTATGAAAGAGGACTCTATAGAGGAGCTACGCTTACCAAAAATAAAACGCTATATTTACTCTATGTTTACAAAAATAATTTGTGCGACTACGCAAGATTATGAGGTCATTAATAAGGATCTTGATAAGGATAAGCTAGTTCATCCAATTGAACTTAGAATGTTACAGATTAATACTCGCCAACACTTATTTAGGAAACATCCTTTATACGAAGAGCTAAATAGGGCCTTATCTTTATATGATTATAACGATAGAATATGCCTTGCTCAGACTTGGCCTATTGAAATGCCTTTCTTTGATGATGTTCACTTTTGTGAACAAATGATGGCCGGAGAACTCTTCGTCTTTATGGCCCCCCATGTTTTGAAAGAAGAAAATGTAGAAAACCTTGTTCAATTAATTAAGTCAACTTGTCCTAAGCTTCCTATTCATATGCTGACAAAAGAGACTATTGATAATGGTAAGCTTGATGTATTCGTCAATGATTTCCAGGCCACTCCTGGACTAGTTATATGTACCTTAAAAGGCGTATTGTGTGAGATTTATCCATACTTCTCAAAAGTATTTGTGGGAGGAGGACATGGTAAAGGAATCCATTCTGTTCTTGAGCCCTTTGTGGCCGGGGCCCAGATATTTTGTGGCCCAAATGTTAAGCGCTCGACTGAATATGACACAATTATTAAATTAGGTGTCGAGATTGGCGTAATCAATGAAATGAAAGACGGTTACGATATCATGAAGAGCACAAGCGCTAATAAGATGGCCAATGAGTTGATTTCTGATATGATTGAAGAAAGTGAAATAGCAAAACGTAAGCTAATTGCATTATTAACAAATTAAGATATCACCGTATGAATAAAAAAATTAATACCCTCGTTATTGGAAATAATATTGCTAGTTTCTTAACGGCCACTCAAATTTTAAAAAGTGGTTTTGGTGCCATTTATTTGAAAGATAAGAGAATTAAGGAAAGTGATCCTTACTTTAAATTTTTTGGGCCACTTGATCTTTCTTTTATTAAGACATGGGCAGAAGACTTAGAGCTAGAAACAAATATATTTGACGAGGATTCATTTGTTCATTCACCGTTTTATTTAAAGTTTAATGGGAAGCAAATATTGTGTGCAGGCCTAAGCCCGTATCTCAATTTCTCACAAATTTGTCGCCATTTCCCTGAGCTTTATAATGAATTTATTAACCGTCTAAATATTGAAGATGTTGACCAAGAGAAATTCGATCAAGATTTTACTTCTTCAATTAAGCGCCTTGGAGAGTCTCTATGTCGTTATAAGACATTTCATCAAGTTACTGTTAGTACGTTGCGCTCAGATCTCCCAAATTATATTTATGATATTTATACTCTATTTAAAAAGCATTTAAGAGAGAATAAAGAGCTTGAGAAATTTACAAGTTGTTTTCGTTGTGTTTATACAAAGACGCTAGAGCAGACATTTTCAGATCTTGAAAGTATCTATTTCTTCATTCTTATGTTGTCACCTCGTTACCGTTTCCAATGGCAAGAATACAAAGAAGAGCAGGCCACAAAGACAATAGAAAGTTTAGGTGGAAGTAGTTTTGAAGATATTGCTGAAGAGTTTAGTTTTGCAAGTAAAAGGCCGTGGGCAGTCCAGCTTTCTTCTTTTACAGGAGTCGTGGCGCCTCAAAAAATTGCAATATTTAGTTCAAACTTAGATAAGTTAAATATTTCTCACAATATTACTGATCTTTATCGCTGTGTAAAATTAGACTACAGGTTAAATGACAAGCTAATTAGTGCCGACTATTATCACTTTAGTGAAATTTCGTTTGGTGGTGATATAGCTCTTGTAAGAAAAGAGATTTTAGAAGATCGAATATGTCAGATCAAAATATTCAAACAATTTGATGACTGCCTTAAATACAACTTCTGTGAACAGGAGTTGCATGAGTTACTGCTGGCCAACGATATTATTGATGAAAATGATACTCTCATTAAAGGTCGACTAACAAATGAAACTTGTATGCTTCGAAATCATAGTGTGATTAACTCGAGTTCAAAAATAAACCTTAAATTTAGAATGGCCGACAGTGGAAAGTATGATTCTGTAAAAGGAGTCTACTACCAAGGACCTCTGAAAAAGAATAATTTAGGTATTACACAGACTTTATTAGAGGCCCGTGATTTTAAAACATATTTATGATGAATAATAATGATAAGAAATCCATTCTTCTTTCCCAACGCGGTCAAACTGCTGTTGAGTATATGTTACTTCTCGTTGCAGTAATTTCAATCTTATTTGCTGTCTTTAAAACTCTTGATGCACGCTTTAAGGCCGACCCTGAAGCATGCCAGCAGGGGAGTATAAATCCCCTTTGTTTCCTTAAAACCATAGGAATAGATGGGTCAAATGAGGTCGATGCGAATAAGTTTCGTACCTTTCGTCTACGCTAGACATATCTAAGTGTATAATATTATTAATGTTTTCTCATTTTCATGAAATTATTTCATCAGTGTTCGCTTTTGAACAGAAAAATCTCGCAATGTGTTATAAGAAACTGAACTCTATTTTAAAAAAAGAGACAGGGAGAACATCATGAAAACAACAATGATTAACTCGGCCGTATTAGCTGCGCTTCTTTTATCAAGTGCTGCCTCATATGGACAACAAGACGATCCACTATTAAGTGAAACAGATCAGGTTGTACATACTGACGAAATTAATATCGACGGGTTCTACAAAAAGAAAAAGAAACCATCTCAAGCTGACAAGATTCAGAAGCTACGTCGCCAGTTAGAAGAAAAGCACGAGCAAATGATGAGAAAGAATGTTGAAGATATGCGTCTACAAGAAGAAAAGCGTATTGCAGACAAGATTCAAAAGGCCCTAGAGGGACAGCTTAAGGCAATGGATGAAATTAATAATCAACAAGCTGCACCTGCAAGAGTTCAGGCAGTTGCACCAGTCGTTGCAGAACCTGTAATGCCAGAGCTTAGTAACAAGCTAACTATTGAGACAGGGTATAAGAGTATTACTGGTGAGCAGAAGGAGTGGACAGCTGGAATTAACCTCCAAGCTGCTGTTGAAACAGTAATGTCTGAGCGAGTTTCAATTGGAATTAGTGCAGGGTTTATGAATCTAACAATTCAAGGCAATGAACTTAGTAACTATAATAATTATGGTTATGGTTACAACGGTTATAATAATAGCTACAATTCGTACTCTCAAAATGATGAGATTTCATATAACGAATTTAACTTTGGCGGATATGGTAAATTTTATTTCTCACGTTCAGCTAAGATTAAACCATATTTAAGTGTTGGAACTGGAATTCACTTTGGATCATTTGAAATTCAAAATCCAGTTGATACTTATAACGAGACTAAGCAGTCGATGAAGTATGTATCAGGTAGTGCATCTCTTGGAGTAGAAGTAAATTTTGCTAAAGAATTTAGTGCACAAGTAGGACTTTCATACGAAAAGAATATTTTTAGACTTGGAGAAGAGGCCCAGTACAATGGTTCTAATAACCAGAAGGCACTAGTTGACCAAGCTAGAAATATTGAAAATGCTGACACATTTACTTTAGGTGTTGGTCTTTCATACCTATTCTAAACAATTGTTTAAAAAACCTATGTTCTCATAAAAAGGCTCCGATAAGGGGCCTTTTTACTTTTCATTGCCACTGATTATCCTTACAATATTAAGCAAGTAAAATAATTTGAAGAAAGGAATCATCAATGAAACCAGTCTACATTGTCGAGGCAGTGAGAACTCCTCATGCAAAAGCCGGAACTATTATTAAAGATATTCAAGCTCCTTACCTAGGTGCTTACCTTGTTCGCCATATTATGGATGGAACTTCTATCGGTGACGATGAAGTTGATGAGGTCATTTTTGGAAACACTGGAACTCCTGCAAAATATCCAAATGTTGGACGAGTAATTGCATTAGAGGCCGGCCTGCATAAGAAGACTTCTGGTTACTCTGTACATAGAAATTGTGCTTCTGGACTTGAGGCAGCTTCACAAGCATTCATTAAAGTTGCAAGTGGACGTAGTGATGTCGTGATTGCTGGTGGTGTTGAATCAATGTCAAATATGCCTCTTATTTATGGGAAGCAAATGACTGAGCTTTTTGCATCTTTAATGAAAGCAAAAACAACTGGTGATAAATTAAAAGTTCTATCAACTTTTAAACCTGCATATCTTTCTCCAATTATTGCAATTGAACAAGGTTTAACAGATCCTTTCTGTGGCCTAAATATGGGACAAACAGCAGAGCTTCTTGCCCGTGAGCTTGGTATCACTCGTGAAGAGCAGGATATTTATGCAAATGAATCTCACCATAAAGCAATTAAGGCCATTGAAGAAGGTCGTTTTGCTGATGAGATTGTTCCTTTAATCTATGGTTCAAAATTAGATAAATTACTTATGAATGATCATGGCCCAAGAAAAGAGTCATCAGTTGAAGGCCTGGCTAAAATGAAGCCTTACTTTGATCGCAAGTCAGGTACAGTTACTGTTGGTAATAGTTGTCCAATTACAGATGGTGGTTCAGCAATTCTATTCTGTTCAGAAGAGGCCGTTAAAAAATACAACCTAGAGCCACTAGCACGTGTCGTTGATTATCATTTCCATGGACTTGAGCCAGAGCGTATGGGGATGGGGCCACTTCATGCAATGGATGGTGTGTTTAGAAGATCAAATATGACTCTTGAGCAAATGGATCTCATTGAAATTAACGAAGCATTTGCTGCGCAAATTATTGCTGTAAAGAAGGCCTTTACTGATAAGAAAGTTGCTGACTTTTTTGGTATTGATAAATTATGGGGCGAAATTCCAGCTGATAAACTAAACGTTAATGGTGGTGCTATCGCTCTTGGACACCCTGTAGGATCAACTGGATCACGCTTAATTGTAACTCTTGCTCATGAATTAAAAAAGAGAAAAGCAGGATTTGGTGTTGCTTCACTTTGTATCGGTGGTGGTCAAGGTGGTGCTATGATTATCGAGAACTTACAAAAGTAATTAATTTAGAAAATATAGGATATAGCAATGACATATAAGAGAATCAGTTTTGAAATCAAGGATAAGAAGGCATATATCGGCTTTGGTTATAATGACAAAGCTTCGATGACAGTTTTCGATGAAGAAACATTAAAAGAACTTCAAGATATCGTTGAAGATCTTCATACAAAAGAAAAAGAGCTGGATGGAGCAATCTTCTTTTCACATAAAGATAGATGTTTTATGGCCGGTGCAGATATTAAGTTATTCGATACAATGCATACGGCGGCAGATGGACAAGCCGGTGCGGAAGCTGGGCAGACGATTTTTAATCGCATTGAAGATTTAAAAATGCCAACTGTTGCATGTATCCACGGAGTCTGTCTTGGTGGTGGACTTGAGTTTGCACTTTCATGTAAATCAAGAATTGTAAGTGATGACAAGGCAACAGGTCTTGGACTTCCTGAAGTTAAGCTTGGCCTAATTCCAGGTTTCGGTGGGACTTTTCGTCTTCCAAAATCAGTAGGGCTTCCAACAGCTCTTGATATGATCCTTTCAGGGAAAACTCTTAATGCTAAAAAAGCGAAGAGATCTGGACTTGTTGATGAGGTTTACGCAAAAGAGCGTCTTGTTGATCTAGCGCCAATGCACTTCAAAAAGAAAGTTGATAAGCGAAGTATGATGGATAAAATGCAAGACGCTGCAACTGATAATGTATTCACTAAGAAAATTATTTTTCAAAAAGCTCGCGAGTCTGTTCTAAAGAAAACTAAAGGTTTCTATCAAGCACCGCTTAAGATTCTTGACGTTATGGAAGCTGGAGTCATGAAAGGTCGTACGTCTTACTTAACTTCTGAAGCACAAGCTTTTGGAGAGTTATGTATTGGTGAACAATCGAAGAATCTTCGTCATATTTTCTTCTTAATGGAAGGTTCTAAGAAAATGGATGATGCAAAAGGTGTTGGAAGAAAACTCCGCCGTGGAGCTTGTCTTGGAGCAGGTACGATGGGTGGTGGTATCGCTTGGCTTATGGCCAAGAATGATATGTTCCCAATCATGAAAGATCTTAATCAAGTTGGACTTGAGCTTGGTTTAAAGCAAGCATCGAGTAACTTTGCAGGTGCTGTTAAAAGAAAGCGTATGTCTAAGGATGATTTTGAGCGCAAGATGAGATCAATTAGTGCTCAAACTGATTATCGTGGATTTGAACACACTGACCTTGTGATCGAGGCCGTTGTTGAAAATATGGATATTAAAAAGAAAGTTTTTGCTGAAACTGAAACGAAAGTTCGCAAAGATACGATTCTTACTTCAAATACTTCGTCTCTTTCAATTCAAGAGATGGCAAGCGCACTTGAAGACAATTCAAGATTTGCAGGTCTTCACTTCTTTAACCCTGTTCACATGATGCCTCTTGTAGAAATCATCAAACACGATGGTGTTTCTGATGAAACGATCGAATCTCTATATGATTGGGTGGTTAAAGTTAAGAAAACTCCAGTCGTTGTTAATGATGGGCCGGGATTTCTTGTAAACCGTATCCTTATGCCATATATGAATGAAGCCGGCTTCTTACTTGAAGAAGGTGTTTCAATTAAAGATATCGATGATGCTTGTCTTAACTTTGGGATGCCAATGGGTCCATTTAGACTTCTTGATGAAGTTGGTATTGATGTAGGGGACAAAGTTTCAAAAATTATCTATGACGGCCTTGGTGAGCGCCAGGCCTCAAATGCTATTGGAAAGCAGATGCTTGAAAAAGAATTCTTTGGTAAGAAAAATGCCAAAGGTTTCTATTTATATGATGAAAAAGGTAAGCCAACTGGTCCAAATCAGGAAGCATGGAATATGCTTCCAAAAGCATCTAAGAAAATGAGTGAAACAGAGATTCAAATGAGAATTTTTCTGCCAATGATTAATGAAGCGGCAACAACTCTTGAAGATAAGATTGTTGCAAAAGCAAAAGATGTCGATCTAGGACTTATTTTTGGAATCGGTTTTCCTCCATTTAGAGGAGGTCTTCTAAGATATGCAGATACTCAAGGTATCGCTCGACTTAGAGATGAAATGCTTAAGTTTTCTGAGAGTGTAAGTAAAGACCGCTTCACTCCATGTGCGCTTATAAATAAGCTTGCAGATGAAAACTCAACTTTTTACGAGCTATAAATTAGATGTTTCTAAGCTTTTTTAGATTCTTTCTAAATTACTTATTTAAAGCTAAGACTCGCCAAAGGCTACTTATTATGGCCTTAGCGAGTCTTATTATATCAAGTTTTTCGCTATTAAGTGTTCAGTCTGTCCTAAAGGGACTACAAGCGAACCGTATTGAGCGAGGAAAGCAGACCCTAGGGCGCTATATTATTGATCTTCCTAAAGATCTTAGCTTTGAAAAGACACAGGATTATTTAGATGATAAGAGTTTAAAATATTCTTTTGAATATGAAATTGAAGGTCTTATTCGTCTCGAAGGCTATTTGGCCCCTGTTATTTTTCACGGGCTAACAAAAGAGACTTCAACTGTACTGCCTCAGGCCATTGACCATTGGCCCGAGCGTGAAGAGATTCTCTTATCACCATATTTGGCCAGAAAGATTTATGCAGGTCTCGATGATAAGATTCAATTTATCTCACCGGCCCACACTGATGTATTCTTTGGAGAGCTACCACGCTTTAAGTCTTTAATGATTGAAAATTTCACAGATTCAATGGACCCTGATATTGATGAGCTTCATGCTTGGGGCCATGCTTATAGCGCCTTTTCAATTGCAAAGTCCCGTCGTTATAATAAGCTTAGAGTTTTTAGTGCTTTGTCTGGGCCGGCCAAAGTGGAGTTAGAACAGTATTTAACTTCACAAGGTGCAAGCTTTAAAACTTGGGAAGAGTTAAATCAAAACCTCGTTTACGCGCTCGCTTTAGAAAATAATGTGGTTCTCTTTTTATTTTTAGCAACAATTGTTCTCGTAACTTTTTCGATCATTTCAGGCCTTTCAATATTTTACGCAAGAGTTAGGAATGACTTTGCTTCTTTTTGGATACTTGGCATGAGTATGAACCAGATCAAAAAGTATGGAGGCCTTAATATTGCCATTATTACAATTTGTGCAATTGGAGTTGGGAATCTTTTAAGCTTTATTGTACTTAAACTTTTAGCGCAGTTTTCTCCAGTCATTATGCCAGCGATGTTTGTGGATCGTTCACTTCCGGTACGCTTTACTGGAACATCGTTCGTCTTCTCATTCCTAGTGCCTGTTATTATTACAGTGATTTTTACACTTTTTTCTAATTGGAGATTCTTCAAGGATAATGGCAATTTCATTAGCTTTGTTAAAAAAGTAGGAACTTAATGTTTAAGCATATTCTTCTATTAGTTATCTTATTAAATTTATCTGGATGTACAGCTATGAGCAAAGTTGCTTCAGTTTTCATGTCTTCTCTTGGTGCCCACCCAAATAAGGGGCAATTAAGAACTTTTGAAAAGTCGGATAATTTCGATTCTTCTGAACAAATCTTTGTTAATCGCAGACCTGGTATAACAAAAGAGCAGCCGATTCAAAAAGATGGATTTGGCCTTTCTAAATTTATTGAATTCTTAGGGAAAGGGGGAGGACGCTATCCTGAAAAGGCCCTTCCTTCAGTAAAGCCTGATATGAAAAAGTTTTTAGAGAAGTCAGATCACGTTAAGTCGATTTGGTTTGGGCACTCAACAATCCTTTTAAATGTTGATTCAAAGATCGTTTTAATCGATCCAATCTTTTCAGGGTCATCTTCACCTGTTCCTTTATTTGTAAAGCGCTTTGCTGCTCCGGTTCTCTCTTTAGAAGAGCTTCCAGAAATCGATTATATAATTATCTCTCATGACCACTATGATCACCTTGATATGACGACGATGAAATTTTTTGCTAAGAAGAAAGACGTTAAAATTATCACGCCTCTAGGCGTAGGTTCGCATCTAAAAAGATGGGGATTTGATGACTCTCGTATTACTGAACTTGATTGGTGGCAAGACGTCGATTTTGAAGGCGTCAAGTTTACGGCAACTCCTGCTCAGCACTTCTCAGGGAGAGATCAGGCCCATGAAAATACGACTTTGTGGGCCTCATGGGTTGTAAAGACTAAGAATAATAACCTCTACTTCAGTGGAGATACTGGCTACGATATTCATTTCAAAGAAATTGGAAGCCGTTTGGGGCCCTTTGATGTCGCCTTTATGGAGTCTGGCCAATATAACCCTGACTGGTTTGCTGTTCACTTATTACCTGAAGAGTGGCCTAAGGCCTTTGCTGATATCAACGCAAAATATTACTTCCCAATTCATTGGGGTGCTTTTTCACTCTCATTTCATCCGTGGCAGGAGCCTATTGAGAAGTTAGATGAATTCTCGAATTTAGGTCTTCTTAAGTTAATGGCACCAAAATTAGGAGAAATTGTCTCTTTTGATGAACAGGAATATGTTACAAAGAAGTGGTGGTTCTAAAGTATTTACTCTTTATATTCAGCATTTTGTTTTTAAGTTGTAGCACGACTACTTATGATAAAACTGTCGCCTATGTTGATATCGATCGCTTTATGGGGGATTGGTTTGTGCTAGCAGCACGTGGGACATTTCTCGAGGACGGCCAACATAATTCAATCGAGACTTATACGTGGAATGAAAAAGAAAAGCGTATTGATGTTAAATTCGTTTTCAATAAATATTCATTTGATGGTGAAAAAAAAGTCTTAAGGCAAAAGGCCTGGATCGAAAATAGTCAAACCAATGCTCATTGGAAAATACAGCTCTTTTGGCCTCTTAAATTCGACTATCTCGTTATCGCACTTGACCCAAATTATGAGTGGGTTGCCATTGGTGTTCCTGACGAAAAGTACCTGTGGATCATGTCGCGCAAGTATAGCAAGGCCCACTCATCAAAAATTGTTGCGAATGCCATCAGGGAGCTAGACTCTCTAGGCTACAGTACTCGTGAGCTAATTCTCATCCCTCACCACTAAAAGGGGCGCGGGTACCAATCGAGATTTCCATTAGTTAGCATAGATTATTCTTTGTTCATATATATAAATATTTCAACTTTTCACCTTTTTTTCCATAGCGATGTATTCTGAAATTGTTTACTTAAAGATTTAAGATGAAGAAAAATAATGGAGGACAATTATGAAAAGATTATTACTAGTGCTATTGTCATTAACTGCACTTTCAGCTCATTCTGCAACTTATAAGGGGC
>NZ_AUMC01000007.1 GCF_000443995.1 Bacteriovorax sp. BAL6_X | reverse complement strand
AGAGGTAGTATGAGCAGAAGAGGAAATTGTTATGATAATGCATTTGTAGAAACATTTTTTAAGACGATCAAGAGTGAATTATTGTGGAATCAAAATTTCTTAAGTGAAAAGCATTTGAAGTTTGAAATATTTGAGTATATAGAAAGTTGGTATAATAGAAAAAGAATTCATTCTTCACTTGATAACAAAAGTCCATTGGAGTATGAATTATCAGCGCTAAGCGCTTAAACTAAGTGTCCACTATTCGTGGGGAAGTCCACTATTTTTTTAAATTCTTGTATTTCCCATTCTAATTTCTTTAATAGATCGTTAGGTGATTTTAATACAAAAACTCTACTTACACTTTTTATGCTCATAAATGAAATATTCACATTTATAAGTTTAAAAATCAATTCAATGTATTTTTTAAAAATAGCCAATTTTTTGTGTTTTCATATCTTTTAAATGAATATATTTCATCTTAACAGTATATTTTCTAAAGGATATCTTTAGAAACGGATTCGTAATGCTCCTTGTAGTGGGAACTCTATATTGTTTAGTAATGCGTTTTCTTGAGGTTCTCTTTCTAAGTTATCGAATTTACTGCTTATTTTAAAGAAAAATGGAATTCTTTTTCAGAAAAATTTGTTGTGCCCGATACTCAATTAAATATAAATATTTGATGAGGGATAAATGAAGAATTCATTCATAGTTTTTAGTTTTTTAAGTATTTTATTTGTTAGTTGTAGTGGAAGTGGCCCAAGTGACACCTCTACCAAAGCTAATTCAGGCAGTTCATTAGCAGTACAGAAAACTGAAGAAATTGTTCAGATGAAAGATAGTTTAAAAGACACTCCTTATTCATTATCAAAAAAAGAGTTAGATGAACTTAGAGCAGATGGTGCTATTTCGGAAGAGGACTATCAAGAGCTACTAGCGTTATCTAATTCAACATCAACAACATCGAATTAATCAAAACTATTAGCAGGACGTTTGATCATGTATAGAAATACATTTACGAAGATTATTTTACTTTCAATTTTAACAATCAATGCATGGGCCTTTATAGGTACAAGTTATAATAGAAAAGGTGTTGTGATTAAGTATGACACTCCAGCTCCAGCAGATGTTAAACATGAGTTAGGAGAGACTACTAAACTTACTGGTTCTATTTGTGTTTCTAAATATTCATCAATTTTTAACAAATTAAAGTGTCGTGCTACACTACAGGGGAATGTATCGATAAGAGCATATTTTCCAGATGCAATGACTGAAGTAACAGATAAGTTGGAAGTTAAAAAGGTTGGTAAAGAATATCAATGGTCATTTAGAACTCCTGAGCTACAAAAAGATAGTGAGAATACACTTCAAATCTTAGTAGCAAAAGATGATAAGAGAATAAAGAAGTATGAAAAACTACAAGCTAAGCTAAATAAGAGAATTCTCTATGTCGAAAATAGAGTACAGTTCTTAGAAGGGAAAGAGGTTAATGACAGGCTTATTTCATGGCTTAATGAATTAAAAGGTCGACTAGAGAGAGTTTCCAAAAATATCGACTCTTTAATTGAAGAAGATACATCAGTTCTTGCTCAAATAAAGATCCCACTACAAGTTGATAATGAAATTTCATTTCCATTTTATTACTCAAGTTTTTTCTCTGGTCATAAAATGTCATTACGTGTGCCACTTGGGTCACCAATTGAAGGTGAGTCGATTAAGGTTGAGGCAATGTCTAAAAATCTTACTGGAAAAAGCTTTTGGTTTCCAGAGATTGACGAGAAGAATGATTCTGATGATGAATCACTTAATGACGATGGATTAAATCAATATAAGCTTGATCTAATGTTTAATAGTGATCTTAAATTAACAAGTGGATTTACTGAATTACCATTTGGAGAAAAAATTGATCTTACGTATGAATCAGGAAAAATTAGCTCTAGTGATTTAAATAATCTTAGTCTAAAGCTTTCAAAAAAATTAAATCTTCATTTTAAAATTTTTAATAAGAAGTTGGAATTAGACTTTCCTTATGGAGAAATTGGATACAATTTACCTGTTACAAAGGATGTTGTACGACCTATTTCAAATAGCAATTACTTTGAAAGTAATGGATCTTTCTATAAGAGTATCGATGGAGCTTCATTTATATTTCATGATAGCCTAGGAGTACTAGACGCTGAAACAATTAGGATACATGCACTTAGTGCTGAAGATGGTAAAGAGATAGAGCTAGATTTTATTAAAACATTTGTGAGTCGAGACCTGATTGAGGTTGAGATTCTTAACTCTAGTGCTTTAGGAGATGGGAAATATGAAGTTTCTGCAGTTATTAAAGATTTAGCAGGTAATCAAAGTTTTGCTTTTAAGAATGATTTCTTTATCGATAATACAGCTCCGACAATATCTAATTTTTATAATTATCCAGAATTAACAAGGTCAAGCAATCTACAAATAAGTATAGATGTCGTAGACTTTTCAAATACTACTACATATTTATTTCATAATGGCGTTGAAGTTTATAATACAGTATCAAAATTTGAATTAGTAAATATTAATTTAAAGGAAGGAGAAAATATTGTTGAAATTATATCGATAGACTCCGTTGGAAATAAATCATCTTTAATTCTACCTGTTGTTTACTTGGATACAACGGCTCCGACATTATTAAGTATTGTTCCTGAATCAGGAAAGACAATTTCAACTTTAACTCCAAATTTTAAGATAGTGAGCGATGAAAAACTTAAGAAGATTATTATTAACGGTCAAGAAACAAGCGTCGATGGGACAACTTTTGAGCAAGTTGTTAATGCTTCTGCCGAAGGTGCATTAAATTTAAATATTAAACTTGAGGATGTAGCTGGAAACTTATCAGAATATAATCTGTCATATTTTGTTTCTTTAAAAGTGTTGAATAAAAATCTCATCTCAATTCTTCCAAATCTACAAAATGGAAAATTAATAGTTAGAGGGAGTGTCGGTGCAAGTTTACCTCTTTCTGTTATTGAATTTGATGCAGGTTTTTTTAATCGTGAAGAGTTGATAAGTAATGAAGATGGAGAGTTTGAAGTTGAATTGGATTACTTTAAAAATATAAAAATTGTAGGAGAAAATACAAAACTAGGGAAGAGTGATACTGTATATATGAACTATGATGTAGATACGACGCTTTCCGGTCTTGTCTTAAATACAGAAGGGAATCCATTACCAAATGTAAGAGTTAAATTACCTGAAAGTGGGCAGGAGGGTTATACCGATGCATCAGGTAGTTTTAGAATAGAAAATCCTATAGTCGGTGATCAGTTGTTAGTTATTGATGGTTCAACTATTCCGAATAGCTTTCTTGATGGAAAAGTTCAATATTTTAAAACCTCTATGAAGCTAAATATTGGTTACACTCAATTGAATGTTATTGATAGGCCAATATATTTATCAGGACTAGTTCTAGATGATGAAACTGCAGTTATAGATGATGGAAGTCCTGTGATTGTTGAAAATTCAAATATAGAAGGATTCTCTATCGAGATTCCATCAAATACTGCTGTTTTTCCAGATGGCTCTAATTCTGGTCAAATAAGTGTTAAGAAAGTTCTGGCAAATAGGACTACAGTACCTGTTCCAGACTTTGCTGTCCCTGAAAATATTTATTCATTAGAGCCTTCTGGTCTTAAGTTTAATGAGCCTGTTAAGTTAACCTTACCTAATGAAAATGAATTACCTGAAGGTGCAGAAGTTGCGATCATTTCCAAGAATAGTAGGCTAGGGACTTGGGACATTGATGGTATGGCAAAAGTAGACCAAGGTGGCCAAACTATTTCCACTAAGGATGGGCAAGGGATAACGCACTTTTCCGATGTGTATGCTGTACCAATAGCACCTAAATTATATGATACGAACTTTAATAGAAGTGCAGGTGGAGATGTAAGCAATGGTGCGTATAAGACTAGTATTCAGTTACCAACATACAAAGTAAATGGGCAAGACTTAGGAGTATCCTTAAATTATAGTAGTAACTGGGCAGACCCTAATATTGTGTTAAGTAGTTTGATTGATATAAACAGGAATGAAAGGGAATTAAAACGTGATATTTTCACAGGAATTCCATTTGTATATTCTAAAACACATCATGAAACTATTGATACTTGGGTGGAGCCAGAGTTTATTGAGTATGAGTTTTATTCAGATGATATTAAAACAGAAAAGATAACAAAAACAGGAATACCTAATAAAAGTCTTCTTGTTTATGCTGTTGATATGAAGTCTAAACAGTCAGGTGTTTATCCATACTTACTTAAAATTGGAATTAAGTTAAAGCAACTTTTTATTACGTCAAGATATACTGTGAAAAGAGTTTTTTATCATTGGAAAGAAACTAATACAGTTGTTGAAGAAGACAGTAAATTAATTGATGAAATTTTTCCACAGGATTTTTCATCAAGTTTTATGTTGAACAATCAATCAGAATCGAAAAATGGTTCAGGATGGATGTTGAACAATGAGAAACATATATATGAGAGTAGTAACAGCAAGTTAATGCTAAATGAAGCAGGGAAAATGATGTCTTATGGACTGAATAATGCTGTTAGCACTGTTTATTCGTCTCCTGATAATCTAAATTCTAATTTTTTAGAGGTTGGTGAAAATATTCTGAAAATAAGTAAGACTGATGGCTCTGTTTTAGAAGTCGACAGTGTGACAGGTAACGTCTTGAGCGAAGAAGCGTATGACCTCTTTACAGGGAAGATACGTTATAACCAGTCTTTATTATCTGGATATTGGACTCCTGATGGGATGGTGTTGAAACGAGTTTGTAAGTATAAATATACTGACTATAGACAAAGAGTTGACTTGGCTGGTGAAATCTTAATCGGAGATTCTAGTCTTCTTGCTATCGATCGAAATGGTGCAATTGTTTCAATTGGAGGCGGAGATGCCGAAGTCTTAAAAGGTGGAGTTGAAAATATGCCTTCGTTTCAGGGTCAAACAACAGATCCCTGTGAAGAAATTGTTGGACTTGTATGTGAGGGAAATGTAACAGAGCATATTTCAGATACTGCTACATGTGGATCAGTTGGAGATAGTGAAGGGAAGCGAATTAAGAGAGGGTATGAAGATGGTGAACAGCCATTATTTAATACTCTTACTTCTATTACAAAATTAAATAGCTCTCAAGTATTAGTTAGTGATTATGGAAATAATCTAGTTCGTTTATATGACTTGGATTTAGACAAGGTATCGACATTTGCTGGAAATGGAAAAAATACAAACGAAGGTGATGGTGGGAAAGCATCAGATGCTAGTATATTTCATCCTGTTGATACTGAAGTTGGACCAGATGGAAAGGTCTATATTTTATCGGAAAGCGGACTTGTTAGAATGGTCTCTAAAGATGGGCCAAATGGTGAATATAGGAATATAACTACTTATGCTGGTGATATGGGTGAATTTGAGAATTCAAATTTTACCCATAGGCTTAAACTATTCCTAAATAAGCCACAAGGACTGGAGATTGATCATAACCGTGGTTTAATGTATATCGCAGATACGGGAAATCATCGTATTG
Organism: Bacteriovorax sp. BAL6_X; assembly: GCF_000443995.1. Taxonomy (NCBI): domain Bacteria; kingdom Pseudomonadati; phylum Bdellovibrionota; class Bacteriovoracia; order Bacteriovoracales; family Bacteriovoracaceae; genus Bacteriovorax; species Bacteriovorax sp. BAL6_X. Next base: position 9,882 of record NZ_AUMC01000007.1, on the reverse strand, counting down.
TTCGTATTAATATGGCGAATGGTGTTGCTGAAACGGTTGCAGGAAGTGGGGCATGTGATTCTTTAGATAGAGAGAATGTATCAGCAGTAAATATGAGTATTTGTTCCCCAGAGACGATTTCCTTAGATAGTGTTGGTAATATCATATTCCTAGACAGCAAGTTTAACAAAGTGAAAAAAATTCACCTTTATGATAATGATGGAAATAGCTCAGATAAAAGGATCTATTTATCTGATAATGGTGATGGCTCTTTTATTGAAAAAAAATCTGATGCTACATTTTTACGTAGTTTAAGGAATGGGACAATTGAAAAATATGATGCGAGTGGAAGAGTTATCGAGGTCGTTGATTTATCTGGAAATAGAGAGGAATTAGAATATGAAGGGGATAAGTTAAGTCGCTTTATTGATTCGAAGGGTGGAGTAACAGAGTATTATTACAATTATAGTGGATATTTGAGCAAGATTGTTGACCCTGTTGGCAGAGAAACATATTTCGATATTTCTAATGGATTATTAACAAGGGTTACGTTTCCAGATTCTTCTGTCCGTAAATTCAATTATGATGGAAATCTGATTAGTTCTGAAGTTAATAAGTTAAATAATACAACTAATGTAGAGTATAACCAATGGGGAAGAGTTGAAAAAGTGATCGACTCAATGGGGAATGAACATATTATCAATGATGTTCTTAGTAATAACCTTGACTCCTCTTTTGTAAATGGAGGTTCAGGAGACTTTGTTGATTTTGATGATGTGAGTACTGTTGAAGTATCAAGTAATGATCAGAATAACTATTATTTAAAATATGATTATAGTGGATTTGTAACTAATGTATTGAGAGATGACGGGAGCAGTACAAAAGTTGAGTATAATACAAGTGGGCAAGTTTCTAAAATAACTAATGAAAAAGGAGAACTTAAAAGTTTCTCTTATGATGCAGTTACTGGTGACCTTATTTCTAGTTCGAGTTCAAACGGGAATGATATAAATTATCAATATGATAGTTTTGGTAACATTATATCAGTTGATAAGAATGGGAGTGTTGTTTTAGAGTTTATATATGATGATAAAAATAGATTAATTCAAAAAAATAATGTTCTATCAAATATTGTTGAAAACTTCACACATTCAAGTGATGGCTTATTGTTGTTGCATGAGCTAAATACAGGAGAGACAGCTCAGTTTACATATGATGAATTCGGTAATGTTAGTGAAAGAGTAGGGACCTCTGGAAAAAAAGTTGGATATATAAGAGATGTAGCTGGTAATATTGCTAAAATTATTGATTCTGGCAATGAGGTTTATTCGAGAGAGTATGATGTATTTAATAGATTGATAAAAGTCACTTCTCCTTTAGGTGAGGAAACTCATTATGAGTATGACCTCGAAGGAAACTTGTTTAAAATTACGGATTCAAATTTAAATACTACAGAGTTTCTATATGATAAATTAGGTAGATTGGTGAAGAAAACTGAACCTGGGAATAAAGTTACCCTGAAAGAATATAATAATAAAAACCGAATAACATGGGAAAAAACCGCATCTGGCGTTGTAAAAAAGTATAGTTATAATGAGTTTGGTAAGTTGGTTCGTAAAGAACTTCCAGATAATGTGTATGAATATTATTATGATGAAAATGATAACTTAAAAAGCATTAAAGATAATAATACACAAGTTCATTTTGATTACGTAGATGTTAATGATGAATATAAAATAAGTAGTACCGAGACTGAAGGGTATTCTGACTTATATAATCTACCTACTGATGAAATAAGTTACAGCTATAATAGCTTGGGACAGCGAGTTGGAATGTCTTTTTTTGAAGGAAGTTTTTCATATAACTTTAATGAACTAAACCAGCTTGAAAATGTGATCAATCATAAGTCAGAAGTTTTTGATTTTAGTTACTCTGGTACTGGTAAACTTATTTCTAGTCGAACACCGGCTTCGTTGTCAGAAATAAACTATGAAGATGGAAAAGTAAAAGAGCTAAGCCATTTAAAAGTATCTGATTCAACTAAAATTAGAAATATAAGTTTTGATTATGATAACAATGGTAAGTTGTCTAGTATTCTAAATAACGGGTCTCTATTAAGTATTAGTTACGATGCTAATGGACAATTAGTGAATGCTGGTGATGAAAGTTTTGTATATGACTCCTTGGGGAATCGAATAAGCGATGCTTATGGATCGTATCAATATGACAGCTTCAAAGAAAAGTTAATAGAAGATTGGAGATATCTATATTATTATGATAGTGCTGGCAATGTATCTAGTAAGATAGAAAAAGAAACAAATGACTTAACACAGTATGTTTATAATAGTGAAAACCAGTTAATTAGTGTTCTCTTTTATCGTAATGGTAGTACTTTAGAGAAGACGTCCAATTATTTTTATGATGCGATAGGTAGACGTGTTAAGAAAACTGTTGAGAATGGTTCAGGTAGTACAAATCGCTTTTATGTTTATGATGGGAATGATCTTTTAAAAGTATATGGTGATGATGGAGTATTGGGGATTTTTACACATAGTAACTTACGTATTGATGATGTATTAGCTGTAGATGTTACTTCACATGGAGTAGATACAAAGATCGCGAAGAACGTAGGCAGTTATTTTTATATTAAGGATCATCTGGGAAGTATTGTTGATATTGTTGATAAGGACTCTAATGTAATTCAGAGGTTTAAGTATAGTGCTTTTGGAGAGATACTTTCGGTAAGAGATGGCTCTGGAAACTCGCTAAATGAAAACTCTATAAGAAACATGTTTTTCACATTTACTGGACGAGAGTTTGATCAAGAAACAGGATTGTATAACTTTCGTGCGAGATATTATGATCCAGCCTCTAGTCGTTTTATGCAGAAAGATCCAGACTCAGGTAAGATAGAAATTCCTTCTACTGTTGTTAATAAATATATTTACGCTATTAATGATCCGTTTAGTTTTATAGATCCTACAGGGGAATCGATATTCTCTGATGGTGGTTTTATAGGTGATTTGGTTTTCGCAATAATAGCTATTGTTGTTATCGCAGGTACAGGCGGTGGTGGTGCAGCTTTCTTTGGAGCCATTAAAGCTGTCGGTGCAGCTGCCTTAGGTTCTGCTGTTGCAGCAGGACTCATGACTCTCGGGGGCGGTGGAGATTTTGCGGATAACTTTCATACTGTATTTAGGGTGACTATTATGTTTATGACTATGTCAGCAGTTTTTCATGCGGCTGCAGGACATACAGTAACTGCTGGCGCTAATACTTGGTTTAGTGGCTATGTAGAAGGAAGCGGCCCCCTTTTTGGGCAATCTGCCGGCTTAACAGTTGGTCCTGCTACTACTTTTAGTAATGCTACTTTAACATCAGGTGCTGAGGCCGGAGGAGCTTTAGGGGCACATGAGTTTGGACACGTTGTACAATTCTGGGGGCACTCTTTAATTTCTGGTTTATCTGTATCTGATAATTCTGGTGGGAATGCTGTCAGTAGAACATATCTTAGTTATGGTATAGTTAATCTTCCTGGTGTATTTTCAAGTACTATACCTCAGGAAAAGTTGATATCGTCACTAATGAAGCCTTTTTGGTAAAGTGGAGATTGTGTGGAAGGTCGCTATTGGTTTATTTTATTTTTTATGTTTGTAACCTCTTTATTAGTTAGCTGTTCGAGTACATATACTCTTCATAAGTATAAAGTAGCGTGTGAGAGGCCATTCTTTTTAGATAGAGAGTATGTTTCTGATAACATAACAATAAAGGAGATTCCATCAGACCTTTCATGTTCAAATTTTAAAAAATACAAGATAACAAGGCTAAGGGTAAATGTAGTTTACGAAGATAAAAGAGAGTTCTACTTTGATAAGATGGAGGAGTATGTATATGCAACGTATGACTCTAGTCGTTGTGAGCTCTCTTTTGCTCGACCTCTTAAAGGCCGAGTTCCGGATACAAGAGAAAGCTACCAAATATCAAATAAATATTTATATAAACCATTGTTAAAGGTATTAGGTATAGAGTCTGGCGAGTCATTACATAGAACGATGTCATTTAATTCATTAGAACGTTTTAAAGTATATTGCAATTCACATTAGTTTAATATTTTAATTCGACTTGATATAGAGGATTCTTTCATTTTTGTATCAGTATTTTGATAAACCTTATTTTGTAATATGAATTTCATTATTTAAATTTTGTTTTTTTGCATGATTAATAAATAAGTTTCGTCTATTTCTTCTACTACAGACTTCTCAAGTTTCTCAATTTGATCATCTGTAAAAGGTGTTCTTTGCTTCTTGAATTTTTTACTTATGATTGTAGGTGACTTAAATGAAATATGCCTTTCTTTATCTTTTATAGTTTCCTTGTGGTTTCCTGATATTATTAGGCAGCTTGCTATGAAGTGGGTGGACTTCCCCACGAATAGTGGACACTTAGTTTAAGCGCTTAGTGCTGTTAATTCATACTCCAATGGACTTTTTTTATAGTTGTCTACATTTGATTGAAGAAGCCTCGTTTCGAAAGAGAAATCAGCTTTTCCACTTATTGAATATGATAAAATAAGCATCTTGTGGCCAATGGATTCGAGTTCATTAATGCTCATTTTACAATTTCTTATATTGAAATAGTTTAAGGTTTTTATAACTTGTTTTAATAGTTTTGAAATATTAATAATCACCCCAATTTCAACATTCGAAATAGTCGTAGGTGAATCTATAATTCTTTTAGCATCTACTTCAATAATTATATGCTTAAACTCTATAGAGTTTAGTACAAATTGAACTTCTTCATAGAGTTCGAATATACATCTTTTATTTCCAGATTTTATATCTATCTTAAAATTAAAAGTTTTTAACTTAGGTTTATATATTATATTTATTATACCTGTTTGAAATCGAAATATTTTTAGCTTGTCTGGAAGTGAATTGTAAATAGGCCCTAGTGAGTATATGTCAGCCTGTATTTCTGATACATATTGTCCATCTTTATTAGGAATGATGAGTGCAGCTTTTAAATCGTTAGCTTTGATTTTATCAATATTTATAAGCCCAGTTTCTGTTTGGTTTATTGTTTTTTCTAATCCAAATCTTGTTTCAGAGACTATCGTATTATTCACTCTGAAACTATTTGAAAGGCCAATTAATGCATGAACCATGTTTTCTGTCTCATTGAAACTAGATGTTCTAAACTGTATTTTTGTATTAAGCTTATCGTAGCCAATTGTATTTGTTATTCTTATTTTATTTTGTATGTAAGTTTGAACATTTTCTCCAGTGTAGCCTTTTATAAGCTTAAGTAGGTCCTCTTTTGAAATGTTTTTAATTTCATCTGATTCATCAAAAGTAATAGATATCTTCTTTTTATGGAGATGTTTAACTCCATTTATATCTGCTTCTCGAAGTCTTTTTATCGTACGCCCTATTAATTTATCATCAACATGAATTAAATAAGCTCTTTGAGGCTCAATAGAAGAATTGTTATATTTGAAAATTATAATAAAGGATGGCAGTGGTTCATTTACAAACCTTTGCATATTTGTAAGTTTAATTGAAACAGATTTTTTATTCGTTTTGGTGGATTTAACTTGAAACTTAACAATAATATTTTCAAAGTTTTTTTCGTGGTTTAGTTTTTTCCCTGAATAATCATTTGGAAACTCTACTGTGTAGTCCCATCCTGTAGCATCATTTAGCGAAGAGGAGTTTGCAATTAGTCCATTTGCACTACAAAGTTGTTCAAAATAGGCTTGTCCCATTCTTCCAATATCGCACTTCATTTAACTCAGTGGGGCATGGTTGTTAACCACCACCCATATCTCCACCGTCGATAAGTCTTCTCAGAGTACTAACGTCTATTGTTTGACTGTTGTCTAAATATAAAGATCGAAGGTCAAGATTAGACAAATCATTTAAATCAATAATCGTATTTGTTGGTGTAGAGTGTACTCCACGAATCTTTTCGATTTCCTCTTGAATGTCTATTACTCTTGAGTATACACCGGACTTTGAGATCACTGCTTCTAGTTTCTCATTTGGGATTGATATTTTATTTGCTTTACGATTTAATATCGTACTTATAGACTCATCACTTGCTAGTGAATGTTGAGAAAGATTAAATAGGGCCAATAATATAATTAAATATTTCATTGAAGCACCTTCTTGTTGTTAATCAGAAGATCTGAATGTTTAACTAGGCTATCCATTGCTATCCCTGCCCAAACGACATCACGTCCTTTTGATTCTGGATTATTCATTACTTCTCTTATTTTTTGGTTAGCTTCGATACAAATATCTCTCAATTGTGGAATAACAACTTCTGTATTTACTGATTCATATTGTACAGAGAGCCAGTTTTTATTGTCTCCAAATGAATCAAGGTCATAGTTAAACTTTATTAGATTTTGAAGAACTTGCTTAACAGTATCTTGTTTAGCATTAATTGGCCCTTCAATCGAAACTTTTCCATTATTTTCTTTTAATATTCCATTAGTGATAAGTTTATCTAGAATTCCTAATCCTCTTCTTCCAAACTCTTCTAAAGTTCGCTCTCTAGTAAGACCTTCACTTGATGTGGCCATGATCAGAAGCTCATAAGTAGATGGGTCTTGAAAGTAAGCCTCTGCTTCAGGAACTACAAAAGGTACGTCTTTATTTCCCGGATAAACGCTTTCAAAGTTTTCATACATTTTTGGATAGAAGTTCTTAATAAACATCTGGATATTTTCTTCTGTAGATACTTCTTGGACAATCTTTAAAGCATAATTGAAAGAAGGGTTTTTTACTTCTTTTTTAGCAATACGATCAAATGTTGAATTAGGAATACCTAGCTTCTTGGAAAGCTGTAGGCTAGAAAAACGTGGGTATGACTTCTTAATCTTGTTAACACAAGACTCTAGAAAGTCAGGTAAATCTGCAAATTGATTTGCGTCTAACACGTTATTTCGTACTCCGTTAATTTTGATGCCTTTTGTTATTACTAACTGATTTGCCAATAATCAAGAATAAATTCACAAAATATGTGAAAAATACATGTCTTACGTATTTATAGGTATTTACCAAATTGAAATAGCTTTATTCCAAAACGGAATACTCTTTCTTCCCACGGTGAAAAATAATCATCCAAGTGTCTAAAAAACGTTTCCCAGATTGGAAAACTTCTTACCGTGGTAAGAAGTTTTATTTCCCACAGTAGGAATCTTTTGATTCTTAATCTCGATCCTATGTAAACCAGCATTCACTTATTTAACAACAAGAATAGAAATTGGAGGAATTCATGAGGTGTGAATTAAGAAAAGCTACAGATTGTTTTCGAAGTTTAGTCGGAAGCATTTCTGAAAAGGAGCTTTTTAGTAACAAGGTTTTAATGGAGAAGGTTTGTGAAGCCTTAAAGCTTATTAATTTCTCAAGGGGGATGAAATGAAAGAAATGGTGATCATGAAAATTAAAGAGGTGATTAATTTAATTAGTGAAGAAGAATTAATTGAGAATAAGGAGTTAAGCCGTCAAGTGAAGTTTCTTCGAAAATATTTTGGTGATTGGAAAGGAGATAGAACATGAAGTTGAACATATTAATATTAACACTCTTTTTAGGATTTATCTCTTGTGGTTTTTCAGAGAAAAAGGAAGGTGATTTAGTTTCAAATATTGAGCGTCTTGAAGATCAAGACTTTGATGGAGATATGATTTTAAATGACAGGGAAGATGAGCTTGGTCTAAATGATCAAATTGCAGATATCCCTCGCTTAGATTTATCTTTTGGCCAAGGCTATAAGCTGAAGTTAAATATTCAAAATGATGAGTCTTTGGAAGAAGTTATTATTAAAGATTCAGTAAAGCAAGATGACGCAGACTTTAGCTACACTTATGGAAAAAACTTACTGTGGGATAAGTCATCTCAAAACTCTGCTAAAGTTGGACGCTTTAGTGGACATAGTTTTGGTGAAATTTCTGAGCTTGATAGTGATTTAATTAAATATGACTTAGATAATGAATTAAGCCGTTTTGAGTCTCAACTAAAAATTAAAAAATTATTGAGTAAGCCAAAATCAAGTATTGAGTCAATATCAATTAATATAAAGGCACGTTTATATCTTAATAAGCATCCATTATTTAAAGAAGTTAGAAATCCTGTATTTGGTATTTATTATTATGACTATAAGAATAAGAAGTATCAAGTCCTTAAAAGAGTTAGTCTTGATCTAGTACTAAAAGAAAATGTTTTAGAAGAAGTTAGTATCGAATTATCAGATATCCCTGAGGGATTTGTTATGGAGAACTTCCTTAAAAAAGGGGAGTTCGTTTACCTAAAGCTTCTTGATTATGAACTAACTGAACTCAATACAAGCTTTAAAAACCTAATTAAGAGTATTAAATCAAAAACTACAACCGTTAATATTTTTAATCCATATGAGCATAGAATTGAATATGTATCTACAAAGAGTGGAAAGTCTTTTGTACAGGTTTTAGATACTATTTATAAAGATGAATATGAAATATCAGGAAATAAGTTAACAAAGCTTGGGGAGTTCACGAATAACTTAAAAAGTTATGAGCAGTTAATTGAAGTTAGGGATGAATTGAAAAAAGGGAAGTGGTTTGTTTATACTAATGAAATTGATCAAAGTTACTTAACACATCCTTTTTCCCCTCAAGATAGTATCGTTCTTTCCTACATCACTGGTAATAAACTTTCTAATCAAATCGAAGGCTATACGAGATCATATAGAAGTGTCATCTCAGATACGAATCCCGAGTTAAAGTTGGGAGATTTTGGAGTTCATTCAAAAGTATCGTTTTTAATAGATGTGAATGAGATATGGGGTGATGAAGTTATTAAGATGGTAGATACTGTAAGGCCAGCACCTTGTCATGGAAATTGTCCAGTAAGCGACTTCGCTTGTGTTATCTCATTAAGGCACTATACCGGAAAGAAGTTTAGAGCACCTTTTAAAATGGAGTATAGCTCAAATGTATTTTCAATTAAGGTCGAAGATAAGGAGTACTCACTAGACCAATTAATTGAAGATGGAATTATCGAGCGACAAGAACTCGATGATAAATATCTATTTGAACTTGTAAAGCCTAGTTTCTTCTTTTCTAATCGAGAGGTAGGGAGAAAGTCTATCTCATTATATACTCCTACTTTCAAAGATAAGTTATTCAACGGATTTAAACTAGATTCAATGTCTGGAAAGACAGGTCATTATAGTTGTCCTGATGCAATAATGCGATTTGCTCAAGGTAACAATATTCCTTTGTCAGTAGAGTCTAAAGATTTTCATAAATGGAAGCATTGGGTTAATTGGTTAAAAGTTAAACGTGGTGAAAACAAAGAAGAAGTTTTAGATTTTAGTTTTTCTGTCACGGGTTCAGTAACAAATTTCTATAATTGAGAGGAATATAATGAAAAATATATCATTTAAAAGTCAAAGGCGAATTGATATTGCCTGTCCTTTGACGTGGACAATGGCAGTAACGAGTTTGATCTATTCTCCCCATACTTTTGCGTTCAGCAAGCTCAAAAATGGTTTTGAGACCATTACCTCCACCTATCTCATCCCCCTTGCGGGGGCGGTGGCCGGAGCTTCTTTTATTATGTTCGTCACGCTCTCATTCTTTAAGCAGGACGAATACCAAAAGAAAGCGGCAAATGTGGCGATTTTATCAATCTTTGCAGGCTCAGGCCTTGAGCTGATTAGAAACCTAATTCAGAGCTTTAGCTAGGAGTCTCAGATGAGTAGAAATCAATTTCCAACATTGCTAAACCAGAAGGCCACCATGCTCGCAAGTCTTACAAGAATTGATCTTCTCGTAGTTGGTTCAAGTTACCTGATCCTTTCATGGATGAAAGTTTCAGGTCTTTATTCTCTCGCAATAATTGCGTTGGTTTTAGTGT
>NZ_AUMC01000005.1 GCF_000443995.1 Bacteriovorax sp. BAL6_X | reverse complement strand
TTGGAGTTGCTAGAATATTTTGAGAATCATAGACAACTGGATTCATCGCATCCGTTATGTCTGTTACTTGAATCACTAAAGTTTCATTTGTTGGAATAGCATCGATCACACTTGCAATACCTGCAAAGTCTAACTCAACAGTATAAATTCCATTTGAAAGTGGAACAGCACTAATTGTCTGAGTTCCCCTATTTATTCCAGTAGTGCCAGAATAAAAAAGATCAAATTTAAGATCGGGAGTTCCAGTAACTGGTGTACCATTTGTCAGGACAAGACGGCCAGAGTAGCCAAGCTTAGTTGTCGACGCAAAAGCGCTTAGATTTAAGAATAGACCTAAACAAATTGCTAAAATAAATGTTAATTTTCGACTAACGTACAACCAAGATCCTCTGTTAATACAGTGGCTTATCGTCAGTATAGAATGGTTTCGTTAAGATCAATAATTAAATGTCATTTAGAGGACTTATCTGCCGGAAGTGATTCTAAGTAGCCATGTTTTTCAGTCAGTTAAATAATAGCTATTACTCACAGAATGGAGCTTCAGGGTCTTTTGAACAGAGATAATCTTTAAGCATCTTATTTTCGGCCTTAATCTCAGCATTCTCTTCTTTAAGGCTCGCGATTTCTCGACTATTTTCATCTACTTTTGTTTCAATTCCACTACTCATGAAATTAAACATCTTCTTATTATCTTCAATCATATGATTAAGGTCTTGAAGAGCATTGATAATATAAGGAGTAAACTCTCCTTGATTAAGAGTTAGGTATTCCCCATCCTCTCTTTGCTTATCTACAGTTACTGCATGAGGAATTGCCTCTTGAACTTCTTGGGCAATAAATCCGTAATTAATTTTTTCGCTTTCATCTGCATTCCAAACATAAGTACGTGGACGAAGTTTCATGATCACGTCGATACCTTCTTTGAAGTCTTCAATTTCATGCTTAAGTCTTCGATCTGAAGAACATGAAAAGGTTGCAGAGCCTCCAGATTTTTCACAAACTGATCCAGTCCCTGAATATGTTCTAATGCGTCCGTCCGCATAGTTAATAGCATAAGCATCAGTAGAACATGAGCCCTCACAGCCAGCACCAATCCAACCAGTTGCTCCAATATTACCTGAAACATGAAGCTTATTTGCAGGAGCCGTTATTCCAATCCCAACATTACCATCCCATACAAATGTATTCGTATTAACATCCATATAACCAGAAACCTTATCAGCATCTGTTTCAACAAATGTTATCAAGGCATCAGATTCGATACTCAAGGCATTGTTATGTGGAGTCGAAGGCCCAAGACCTGTTTTAGATTGAATCCCTACAAGATATGGATAAATAGCATACTCATTTTCGGCCGAACCGAGGCTATAGCCAATAGCATCGTCCATACTAAGTTGAATATCTCTTGCTCTTAAGTAATCTTGAGAAAACTCTGACACATCCGTTACATCTGTATCATAAACAAGTCTTAATTGCTCTACTCCTGTAGCATTATATGTATAACCAGTAAAAGTCGCATTATACATTGATGATCCATTCGGAATTGCAAGGGCAAGATATTTCACGCCGCTATAAGTAACATAAGAAAGATAAGTATACTCTCCGAAGTTAAGAACATTTCCTCGACAGCTATCATAAGCACAGGCCGTATTAACTTGTGCCGAAATTTTTCTATTCCATGATGCCGTTCCACCACGTCTTATATTGATTTCACCATTTACATAGTGCTCTTCTAAGAGAGCTCCATCATAAGCACGGTGAAGAAGAATATAGTTTATCCCTGTTGAGTTTTCAGTTTGTGAATGGCCATCAATCTTACGATTAACATGATAACTCTTTCCATTTTCATAAACATGTAGTCGTGATGATGGAGAGCTTGTCCCTATCCCAACATTCGCCGTTTGACGATTTATGCTGATAGCATTGGTATCACTTGATGTTAAAAGGTCGGCCGTCTCATGAACACCAATGTGAAGATAGTCTGGCCCCGTTCCATCATAGTGAATATATCCACCCTGAAATGAATTATTAGGCTCAGTAAAGCGAATACGACCGCCTTCAAATTGATTAGTCACATCTCCAGCAAGAGTTAGAGTTGGGCCATTAGTGACATCATCAGCACCCCTAACCGTAAGTTTTGAAATTGGTTCAGCTGAACCAACACCAATCTTACCATCATTTGCAATGATCATTCTTGTTTGCTCTGAAAGAGATCCATTTGTTACGGTTTTAAAATCAAGATCCGTCCCTCTTGTTGTTGGACTCCAATCTTCTGATGCTCGACCAATAATTCCGGCCAATGCGGTTGTGGCCCAGTCTGAACCATCAAAACCTGTAAATGAAAGACGTCCTATTTCCTCATTATCAGAAGGTGCAACCTCTGCCCCAATACTTCCCTTAGCACTACGTAAGAGTAAGTGAGAAGGGTTACCTGAGACACGGTCAAAGAAGATAGGATCCGTTCCGAATGTATGAATTTGACCTAGAGGTGCATTCGTCCCGATACCTACTCGCCCAGTGTTTTCAACAATAATTCCAGTTGTACTATTCCAAGGAGCAGCTCCAAATGTCATATAAAGCTTCTGTTGAGTTGTTGCACTTCCTAGTAATCCAAAACCTGCAAGCCCGTTACTAGTAGCATCAACACTTCCATCTGGTGTATAGTGCATACCGCGGGCCCAACTACCTGCAGTCACGGGTCTTTGTAGAGTGAGGTATCCACCTTTTAAAGTCATATTTCCATTTATTTCAAATTTAGCAAGCGGTGATGCTGTTCCAATCCCGACGTTTCCAGAATTATAGTAAATATGACTTCCCGAAGTCGACCACTGAGTAGCTCTTGCATCCACATAATTTTTAATAGCACTCACAGATGGTGCTTGAGTTGTTTCACTACCGGCCGTTGAATTAACAACAGCAGCACTTTGTGCACGAGCATCAGTAAAATATAAGTTTCCGGCTTCGGCAACATCATCGGTATCAAGTCCAGTAATGGAAGTAAATTGAGCATTGAGCTGTGCTTGAAGTTTTCCGTAAGCATCTATAATTGAATCGGTAGGTGCAAGTACAGAATTTGTCCCTACAGCATAGCCCGTAAGAGGAGTACTCATAACATTAGAAGCTGGTACACGCCCACTGGCGTCTAGTCTTAAAAGCTCACTTGCTCCATTTGCTGTATTGATAGCAAGTCCAACGTCATTGGTATTTGCCGTTAGAGTTATATCACTTGAACTTGTTAAACCTTTAAAGACTAAGTCTGCTCCAGTCTTTGTTTTATAAAGAGAAGTTCCTCCAGCACTAGATGCTGTATTTTGTTCACCACTTGCTGCAACAACAGAAGATAAGCAACCAGCACCATCAATACAAATATCGTTAGTTGCCGTCACATTAATATTTCCATCTACAGTTAGTTTCCCAGTTGCCGTTGTGCCAATACCAACATTACCTGAGGCATCAGCAGTTACTATTTCTTGCCAATCCTTAAAATCTCCCGTGTTATCGCTATGGCGAATAAAGGCACGAGGGTCCTCAGTATTATTTGCTTTGATATGAAGTTGAGCAACAGCACCACTTACAACTCCACTTTGCATATTAAGTGTTGCACCACTTTCTCCAGGAGTTGGAGAACCTGTCGTTGAGGTATTTGAACGATATATACCTGCCGGTAAAGCTTTGCTATCAAGTGAGTTTGAAGCTGGAAGACTTAAACCAATATTGTTAGCAGATACAATTCCACTAACCTCTAATTCTGTCGTTGGTGAATTAGTCCCTATCCCGACACTTCCTTGGAAGTAATTTTTATAAGCTGCTCCCACTTGGTAAAGTCCAAATCGATTCGTAACAGTACCACCTGCTCCACTAACGTTACCAATATGAAGATCATAGGCATTTGTCACTGTTCCAGATCGATTATAATTCGTTACCTTGATCCCATATGCATCTGTCGTAATTGGATTAGCTGTACCATCATAACTGTAATGTCCATAAGCGATGTTAGAAGCAGTTTGCACGGCCAATGTACCATTATCTCCACTTGCCGCAGAATTTCTTAGGGCCTGTGTCAACTGTCCTATTTGAGTTCCAGAAGAAGTTACACCAGAATCAATTTGAGTGGCATTCACGACATAAGCTCCACGTGTAGAGTAAGATCCACTTGTATCAATTGAATGTAGCGTTTGAGAATATAGTCCTGATTCATCGATATTTGAATTATTTGTCACATTATTTGATAAATGGAAACTTGTTCGAGGAGAAGTCGTTCCAATTCCCATCTGACCTTCATTATCAACAACAATTTTCTGATCCCAACCGGCGCCAGTACTTAATGACAATAGGTTCCCGGTTCCCTCTTGGTGAACATGTAAGGCATCATTAACACCGTTATAATCGATTTCGTGTTTTCCCCAAACAGTGGAGTCACCACTTACTGTCAGTGTTGTACTCGGTGTTGATGTTCCAATCCCCACCATACCAGTTGAATAATAAATATCACTTGCCGACGTTGTCCATTGTGTTGAATTAGCAGCTATCGAAGTTGCTTGAGAATTAAGTTGAGCTTGAACTTTTCCAAACGCCTCAAGAACCGTATCGGTAGCAGCAACACTTGAGTCAGCACCTGTTGTAAATCCTGTAAGAGCAACATCAATGGCCGGATTATAATTGATAATTGAATCGGCAAGCTTATCTCCCGCTCCAACTTGAGCAATCTTGCCATTCGTCGTTCCCACATCAACGGCAAGAGTTCCAGTTGATGTAATCGTACCTCCTGTCAGACCTGTTCCACCAGTAACAGAAGTTACTGCAGCAGCAATGGAAGTAGCATGAGCATCAAGCTGTCCTTGGATCTTTCCAAAGGCCTGTAAAATAGTATCAGTAGCAGCAATACTTGAGGCGGCTCCCGTTGTGTAACCAGTTAAGGCAACATCAAGTGCCGGATTATAATTAATAATTGAATCTGCTAATTTATCCCCGGCTCCAACTTGAGCAATTTTGCCATTTGATGTTCCCACATCAACTGCAAGAGTTCCTGTCGAAGTGATCGTTCCACCAGTTAGTCCTGCTCCACCTGTAACAGAAGTAACAGTACCGGCATTGCCTGTTGGCCAAGAAGTTATACAATCCGCTCCAATACAAAAACCAGATGCTTTTGCATTCCCATTAACTTCTAGCTTCTCAGAAGGCGCACTCGTACCAATACCAACATTTCCACTCGTCGACTCAATCCTCATTAACTCTGCAGCAGAGTTTACATTTGTGTTACCTGAAGCGAAAACAAAGTGATGAGGCCCAGAGCCAAGTGGAGAGATATCAGAAATAAAGTACATACTCTCTCTTGACTGAAGAGAAATTGAATTTGAGTTTAGCGCTGTGTCGTAATTAAGCTGTAGTTTATTTAGGCCAACATTAACGTCTCTAATAATTCCAGAAACAGCTGTCGTCCCATCAATATGAAGTGTGTGTGCAGGAGATGAAGTACCAACTCCAACATTACCAGTATTAAAATAAATATCCAAACCAGAGTCTGTCCACTGCGAAGAAGTGATCCCACCAGTTTGTGCTGTCACATAATTCTTTACAGCATTTACAGAAGGAGCAATTGTCGTTTGCACTCCACTCATATCATCAATAACTTTCGCATCTGCCGTAGAAGTTGCAAAAGTATCGACGTACGTTTTAACGACATTCTCTGTGGCAACAGCAGAAGTCGTTCCAAGAGGGCCAGCACTATTTACAGTTAGGCCAACATCACTTGGAGTTGCCCCTGTCTTGTTAATCTTTGACCAAGAAATCGCTGCGTTCGTATTGATGTCAGCATCCACAATTAAGTTGTCTTGAATATCACTTGCTGTCGTTGAAGGAGGAGTTGTTGAACCACCTGTCACTCGTCCATAATCATCAACTGTTACAGAATAATAAGTATCACTAGTCACAAC